>CAZPDW010000086.1:0-9154 GCA_964585535.1 uncultured Pirellulales bacterium | reverse complement strand
AAATGTGCCTGGACTTCGAGGGAGGGGGGGAGCTGCCCTGTTATTGCCCTGGATACGGCGAACCGGATGGTGTTTCTTGAAGGTTTTCTGTTGCGGTGTTATTGTGATGCACGGCTCTTGCAGGCGGTTGCGAAAAGGATATAATGACAGCGAAGAGCCGGTATGGGCGAAAAAGCATATTTGCAGTTTTGCGACGGCGAACGTCAATGAGCTCGAAGGTATATTTTATCAGGGCGTCGGTCAGCGAAGGCGAAGAGGCCATCAGCGACAAGTCGGTGAAGCTTTTCAGGGCCGGCGGGTTCGAGAAGTGCTTCGAGGAAAACGACTTTACCGCGGTAAAGGTGCACGTCGGCGAGGGGACCAACACGACATACCTGAAGCCGGGCTGTATCAAGGGGCTTGTCGGGGAGCTGATTGGGCTGAATACGAAGCCGTTTGTTACGGATACGAGCACGCTTTATACGGGCAGGCGGCACAATGCGATTGACCACTGTGTGCTTGCCGCCGAGCACGGCTTTTCGGTGGGGACACTGGATGTGCCTTTTATTGTGCCGGACGGGTTGTTCGGGACGGCGGAGACGGGGGTTAAGATAAACGGGCTGCTGAACAGAGAGGTCTTCGTGGCCCGCGACATCGCCCGTTGCCAGTCGATACTTTCCATCGCACACTGTACGGGACATTTAGCGGCGTGCTTAGCGGCGACGCTCAAGACATTGGGGATGGGCTGTTCGAGCAGGAAGGGCAAGATGAGGCAGCACGCCGCGCTGAAGCCGTCGGTGAAAGACAACTGCACACGGTGCGGTCAGTGCGTGAAGTATTGTCCGGAAGAGGCGATAACACTTGACGAGGTGAAGGCACATATCGACCGGGACAAATGTATCGGCTGCGGCGAATGTGTGGCGGTATGCCGGTTCGACGCGGTAACGTACGATTTCGACGTGGAGAGCGATATTCTGCAAAAACAGGTGGCTGAGCACGCCGGCGGGGTTCTGGCGGGCAAGCGGGGCCGGGCAGTATTTTTTAACTATGCCCTCTCGGTAACGGGCGATTGTGATTGCTTTAGCACGCCGGATATGGATAAGATAGTGGACGACATCGGGATTTTCGCTTCTACGGATGCCGTGGCGGTTGATGCGGCGGCGCTGGAGATGATTGAACAGGCGTCGGGCAAGCGCCTGCAGGAGCTGACCGAACGGGAAGGGCTGGATGCGCGAAGGCAGCTGGAGCACGCCGAGCGTATCGGCTTAGGGACATGTAAATATGAACTTGTCGAGGTTTCGTAGTATTCAGGGGTGTCGATATGTCACTGGGTGAAATTTTAAGAGAAAAACGCGAGCAATTGCGGCTAACACTCGATGAAGTGAGCAGCCGGTCTGCTTTTTCCAAGCCATATCTTTCCACGATAGAGACGGGCAAGGTAAAGAACCCGCCGAGCGACGTGCTGCTGAGACGGCTGGAGCGGATTTTAAAATTCGAGCCGGGCGTGCTGCTGCATATCGCCCATATGGAACGGCTGCCGGCGGATATTCGCAGCGAGTACGAATCGGCGGAGGCCGAAAACAAGAAGTGGCGGCGGATAATCAAAAAGCTTATGAAGCGGCAAACGACCCTCAGCCGGCTTGACGAGACGCTTGCACAAAACGCATTGAGCGTTGAGCAGAGCGACCCGGCAGTGCAGCCCTGCCAGTTAGTGCCGATTATAAACAAGGTATCGGCGGGTTATCCGGCGGACTTCGACGACCTGGACTACCCTGTCGGGATTGCGGACGACTACGTTCGCTGCCCGGACCTTCACGACGCCAATGCCTTTGCGGTCCGCGTATCCGGCGATTCGATGGAGCCGAAGTTCAGGGAAGGGGACATAGTGATATTTTCTCCGGCGGCGGAGGTTCACAACGGAGACGACTGCTTTGTTCGTTTCGAGATGCCGCACGAGACAACATTCAAGAGGGTTTTCTTCGAGGGAGCCGACCAGATACGCCTTCAGCCGAGAAACGACAAATACCCTCCTCAAATTATCGAAGGCAGGGTGATTAACGGGCTTTATCGAGCGATAATGAAGTACGAGAAGCTCTAAAATCACCTTAAAATATCATCACGCAGGGTACAATTGCCGCAACCGTTCAGAGGATATTGTCTCCATTTCTGTGTCATTGTGAGCGCCTCACCTGATTCTCAGGATGCATGCAAAAGAAATTGTCTCCGCAAAGGGGCAAAGCGACTGCGGCAATCCCGACATATAATTGGATTACGCGAGATAAAATCGAAGGCGGCGGGCTTTACAAGTTTTTACGCCAGAGTAACCGCAAACGGCGTAAGCATTATGGCAGTAGTGAGACGCGCGGACAAATCCCGGATAGGCGTTTGATTGACAAACGTCCCAGGGTTGTTAATGAACGAAAACACATTGGCGACCGAGAGTCGGATACGCTTGCCGGCGAGGGCAGAGGCAGCTATTTTGCCAATGCGTATCATAGTCGGCAGCGCTGAACAAATGAGAACACGAACGGATTGCTGCGACAGTTTTTTCCAAAGGACACGGATTTCCATCAAGCCGGCCAATGGCTGCTTGACAAAGTTGAGAAGTTGTTAAATAATCGTCCACGTAAATGTTTGAACTATCGGACACCGGCGGAGGTCTTATGGCACAGGAAGATGTGTTGCGCTTCAGGTTGAGATTTTCGTAGAGATGCTTAACCAGTTTTCCTGTGTTTGCCTTCGTCTCTGCGGGGCCGGACCAACAACCGAACCGGCACTTCATCTATCGGCAAAAGCTCACGCAGTTTGCCAGCGATAAACTTGGCGTAACTGTCGTCGAACAGCGCCGGCCGGTTCACGAACATCAGTATCGTAACCGGATTGACCGCGACCTGCGTCGCATAATATATTTTGGGCCTGCCTTTAGCCGCCTTGACATTGCCGCCGCGCTGCTGTTTGATTATCTCGAATGCCCTGTTCAGCCGGGCCGTGCCGAACCACGTCGTCGCCTGTTTGAAAATCTGCCCCGCTAAGTCCAGCAGACTCTGAACGTTTTTGCCGTCGGTCGCCGTTGTAAAGGCAATGGGCACATATTTCAGGCCGGGCAGGGTCTTAGTCAGGTACTGTTCGTAGTCGCCCGTTACCGCCCGGTCCTTTGCCAGGTCCCATTTGTTCACCACTATTATACAGCTTTTGTATTCGTCCGTGACAAACCTGGCGATTTTTTTGTCCACCTGTGAGATTGGCAGCGTCGCATCTGTCAAAAGCAGGACGACGTCCGCCCGCCGAATCGACCTTGTCGCCCGAACGTAACCGTAAAACTCGATGTTGTCGCTGACCATCCTCTTTTTCTTGCGCAGCCCGGCTGTATCAATCACGACTATCGTGTGCCCATCCTTCTCGAACCGCACATCCACGGCGTCGCGCGTCGTGCCGGGCGTCTCGCTTACTATCACCCGCTCGCTGCCGACCATTGCGTTGACCATCGTACTTTTGCCGGCGTTGCGCCTGCCGATTATCACTATCTTCATCACCGGCTCAGCCGGCCTGGCCGAGACGGAACCTTCCAATCGCTCGAATATCCTGTCCAACAACACCTGCTTGTTCATATTGTTCTTTACGGAAACGCACAGAAACTGCCCGAAGCCAAGTTTGGTAAATTCACCCGCCGCTCCGAAATGAGCGGCGGTATCGGCCTTGTTGGCCACGCCGAGCACGGCAAGGCCCTGCCTGCGAAGCATTCTCGCTATCGCCTCATCCAGCGGCACGACGCCGTCGCGAATATCGACCATAAACAAAACGAGGTTCGCCGACTCGAGCGCCTGGCGTATCTGGCCCTCGACGTGCTCTTCTAATTGGTCGGCATCGACGATGCCGTAGCCGCCGGTATCCACCAACTCGAAGAACTTATCGTCGCGCCCGATGATTGTGCTGACCCTGTCGCGTGTCACGCCCGGCTGCGGCTCGACTATGCTTATCATCTCGCCCGAAAGGGCGTTCAACAAGCTGCTCTTGCCCACGTTGGGCCTGCCTATTATCGCAACCACCGGCAATGCCATCACAAATCTCCGCTTTTTGTACCACGGCCTTCCGGGCCGTGCGTCCGGGGCTTATCCGGATTTGCGATTATAACACAACTTCTCGGCGTATGCTCGCCTTCGAGGCAATTTTTGTCTTTGTATGGTCGCCTGCTTGTATGGGGTGTGGGCTTACCATTCCGGCGTGCCGTACTCGTCGCCGAGGTAATCTATGTCACCCCAGGTGTAGTACTGAACCTTGTGCAGGTCTTTGTTGCCCTCCTGGGATGGCCAGGTGATAGCGGTCTTCGCCGCCCAGTCAAGGCCGCAGAATGCGAGCGTGCGTTTGTCCTCCCATTTCCAGTATTGAACGGTTCCGTCGGCAAGTGCAAAGTTGGCGCCCCCGTCGTGGGGACACTGCGGCTTATCGCCGGTCCATTGCTCGATGTCGTAGTTGACGATATGGTCGTCGTACATAGTCCACGCTAAGATGAGCTGGTGTAAGCTGTTCAGACAAACGGTACGTTTGGCCTGCTTTCTCGCCTTGCCCAGCGCCGGCATCAATATCGCCATTAAAAGCGCGATTATCGATATCACCACCAACAGCTCTATCAGCGTAAAAACCCCGGCGTCTCGCTTCCTGCGTATTCCAGCCCTATCCACGCGTCTCAATCCTCAGGTTTTTAAGTTCCAGGCGTGGCTTGTTTGCCCAGCATCGTTGTTTTGCACAGTCGAATAGCAAAACCAACAATTGTCTCTATTATGATATGATAACAAACCTGCCCTGCAAAAACAACCAAAGACCCTTGTGTCAGCCGTGCAGCGCCTCGTCCTGTGGGCTTCTAATCCCTGATAACGTATCCACAACCCGGCACGCTGACGCCCTCGACCAATCGTTCGGCCTTGTCGAAGTTCACGATAATCGACAGTCCGTTGGCAAATGTCGTCTGCTCGACAGCCGAATCGTCCGTCAAAAACCGGTGGCCCACCATTTGCCGCCCGCCGACCCTGCCGTGCCAATCGTCCACGTGAAGCGTCGATTTGAATTCCGCCTTACGTTTTTCCCATTCGCAGGTACAATCAATCCCGAAATAGGGCATATATCCCCACAGCATATCCTCCAACCACCAGGGCCAGGGCGTTTGGGGGTAGTTCATCACTGTGCAGAAGTTGTTGTCCCGCAGCCGGGCGCAGAAGGCGGCGTCGCCATAGACTATCGGCCACAGCGGAATTGATTCGCCCGCCGTTCGCTGGTGCCAGTTCTCGAAAAAATCCACGTAGGCCATCCCAAAGTCCGAACCGCCTTCGCTTCCTAATACCACCTTCTGGTCTTTGAGGAACTTCAACAGCTTTTGTTTGCAGGCGATGTCCTGCGAGCGGGTAAGGGTGTTGGCCTTCTCATAAGATTCGTATGCCTGCACAACTGTGGTCGTATCGACGAACATCGCACTCGGCTGGAGAGCTTTGATTTTCTGCCAGTTTCGTTTTGCATATTTCACGCTGTCGCGCGGGTTGATTATGTACGCCTGTCCGCCCGCCCAGTAGCCGCCCGGCATAAGCCGGCCGTTGGCCATCCGAACTATCCCCTTCGGAAAGCTCGCGCAGTGCTCGTAGATGTCCTGGTAATTGTCGTGAAGCCCGACGGCAACGGGCCCGGCCATCGAGCAGACTGCCCGCAGCTCGTCGATACCGCCCAGCGCCGGCTCCGGGGGCCATACGTCCGGATGTGAGAAGTCATAGCCGCCGTTTATCCAGCCGCGAAGAAGCACCAGACCATTGTTCATCCCCAACTGCTGCGCCTCTTTTATTATCGCCGCCGCCTGCAGATGGCTGATATTACTCACCGGCCTGGCCCGCAGCATCTTTTCATTGTATGGTCTGAGGCGGTCCTCGAAGTACCGCCTGCCGACCGGCGGGCACGCCTGGACTATCGAGAAGAACCGGCCACCCAACAGATTACCCACCGCAGGGACCTGCTTTGTTTTTTCTTCAATCGATTTGTGCAGCCCGTTGTCTATTGCCCAGGCCCGGAACGCTTTTGCCATACCCACGTAGCCGTCCTGCGTGAACCGGTAGCGAATCGTCCGCGGGTATCGCCACCGGCCGAGCGATTTCAGCCAGCCCGGCGAGACGCTCATCTCGGTATGGCTCACGCCGGCGTCCGCAAACTGCTTGGTAAATACCGCCATCCAGCCCGCCCCCCGGGGGCCGGCATCGCCCTTTAGCCCCCCGAACCACCGCATATTCAGATTGGAAAAGAAAGGCCAGAAATGCCTGCCCTGCGTCGGCTTGCGAATCCACCTGCCGAGCTTACTGGGAAAGACCAAGCTGTCCGATTCGATTGCAGGCGGGAAGACAAGACTCGGCAGGCGCTCGTCGATATCGCTCATCACGAACTCAATCCACTCGCCGTCGAGCCGAACGTCTAAGACGAATGTCCCCATCGCTTTGTTCTGCCGGCCCAGCAGCGCAAACAGGACCGACTCGCCGGTTTTCCTTCCCGAAAATCGCCCCGGGTACTGCTCGCAAATCGACCGGCTCGTTCGCAGCCAGACGTGTCCCTCGTCGATGGGCCCTGTCTCCTGAAGCGCAACTCTACCCATCCGCCAGCGTGTCTGTGTTTTCTTATCCAGCAAATCCATCGAGGCATTGCTGTAGAGCACAAGGGATACAAACTCGTTCTCTAACCGTTTCAGCGCCTTTACCTCGCCGGCCTGCCCGGCGTAAGCCCACCCCCGACCGCCGGCGTCCGTACAGCCGCCGACCGAGAGGACCCCAGAAGTCATTGCCCCGGCTCCCACACCAGCCGCACCTTTCAAAAACGTCCTGCGCTTCACACAAAGCTCCTTTCATTGCCGGGGATTCACAAACAGGCAAAGATACCAGAGTCCCGCCACGAAAACAACATCTCTCTTGCCCGCCCCCTCGACGTAACGGGCGATTAAAATGGGGAAAATTTCTGTTGAAATACAGACCAAAGATGCTAAAATTGCTGTTTTAAGAAATTGTCGGCGGAATAAATGATGGTGAAAAGGCGTAGTATGCGGTATGTCATTTCCAATAATGCCAAGCAATTGCGGTCTGCATGTTTTAAGCTGCCCGGCGGGCGGTTTTTATACTTTGCCGATTGACGCTCGGTTTACTTAGGGCACTTGAGCATATATGAGGATGGGAGAATATGCGGGATGTTTACAGGCCCGATAGTATCCAAGTCAGGTCGTCGGTTTAAGTGGGTCGTATTTTTGACCTTGTGGGGGTTGTCTTTTGCAGCATTGTTGATTTTATGTCGGAACAAAGACATCGATACAATTTACAATGAATCAGCAAAATACGAAACTGAACTAAAAGTGCGGGAAAATCAGACCGGCCGTCTTAATTGGATGCTCAGAGACCCCGAAAACGATGGCAGGGCTGTTTACTTTTTCTGTTGCAGAAACTTTCTTGTGGGGAACAGCCGTTTGGGGATTTTTAAGACCGCTTTACACAAAGCAGTAAAAATATGGGATTTGAGACTCAGGTATTACCAATACACAACTAACAAAATCAAGCCCGTCGCACAATCCATTTCCAGTAAACCGTCCGATAGAGCTCGAGCCGGTTCAGGGACGGTAAACAAGGATAGTATCTCCGTTGTTCCGGGAGATGCCGGCACCAGCGTACAATTACTGACAGAAGTTTTTGACAAGTTGGCAAAACAGCAAAACGGCTGGCGAATCGGCATTGACTTAAGCAATGTTTCTGAAGTGCTTGTCGATGATTTCAGTTATCAGGTATTCCGTGACAATGCTTTGTTTCTCAGTGTTCAAAGCAAAAAGGCAATTGCCTCTTACAGGCACTGTTGGCTGGTATTGTGCGGCCACGTTACGATAAAGACAGCAAAAGGCAATACCCTTGAGAGCAACCGCGTCAAGTGGGACGTGGTAAACAAGCGTTTTACAGCAGACGGAATTTATGTCTTGAATTGTAATGGTGTAAAGACGGTCGGCAGAAAAGTCAGCGTAGATGTCTTATTAAATCCTGTCGGCACTAAACAGGCAAAATCAACAGGAAAGGAGCGGGGAAAATGTCTCGCAAAGTTGTCGTACTAACCTGTCTTGTAACGGGCATATTATGTGTACAAAAATCAATTGCTGCCGACAGCAACTACTATATCACGGCGGGGCGTAAGCTTATGTTTGACGGGACTCTGTCAGGGATACGGCTGGCTTACCAGACCTTTGACAATGGGATTAGCGACCAGAACTGCCCGGATTGTAACTCAAACAGAGAGTTAGTATTTCTGCACGCGATTACAGAAACAGAGATGCTGGCCGTTAGAGATAACAATGCGCCCGTTGACAGTGTACTGGAGTCGGCAAAGGAGTTTGGCATAGAGTTATTGGGAGACTATTTAGATTCACTCGATGTAAATTACCCACTGAACAAACACGGTTATTATCAGATACCGGAGGATGCTCCGGACGCAAACGATATTTTTGGCCTGGTTGAAACCTGGATGATTCCCGAAATTGATGACATTATCAGCCAGTTGGCTTCTATTGGAGATTCTCCATCGGACAGGTTCCGAGTGTTTTTCCATCCCGACGAAACCGGATTGGGCAGCGATTTAGAAGTGGACTACGGTGAGGTTCTGCTGTTAAAAGGACTGCTCACGGCCCTGAAGGCACAGTTGGAAGCTCAGGCGGCCCACGACATGTTTGTTGATACAAACGATATGCTTGCAGAGAAAATTTATGCTAATTGCTTCAGCATAAATGATGATTTACTTGAGCCGTACCCGGATTTATTTAAGGTTTTGCCCACCCCTAATCATCCGGATGTTGACGGCAAAGCAATCCTGGCACAGTCACGGCAGGACCTGATTGAAGCTATAGACTATTATTTTAATGCTATAGATTATATTGGTTCTGAAGATGAGCCGCCCGGTACGGACCCGCAGGAAGATGAATTCCTTTACATAGACCAAAATGACCGGTCGCAGCTGAACTTAATCGATAACGCACTTTCTACTATGCGTGATTCGTTGGTCAACGATAGTGTAGGCGTATATCCATGGAGAACAACAAAGGAATATGATATCCGCGATGCAAACTTCATATCTATAGGTCGGCTGGTCCTGGTATTTGATGCTCATGGTTTATCCGGCAAAAAAGGACGGC
>CAZPDW010000085.1:0-9181 GCA_964585535.1 uncultured Pirellulales bacterium | reverse complement strand
TCGCACTGCAGGAAAGAATCGAACAGGAGCTAAACGCCAATCCCGTGCTCGAAATTGACGAAGCCCAGGACTCCGAAGAGCTCGCCGCTGCCGAATCACCCGAAAAAACCGCCGTCGAAACAGACTCCGATGCGGACCTTCCCGCCGAACGGACCGAAGACTTCAAACGCATCGAAAACCTTGACGACGAATACAAAGATTATATCGACCGGGCGGGCGCCTTCCAGCCACGCCCGAGGACCGACGAACCGGACGCAAAACTCGAAGCAATCAAAAACACCGCCGCTCCGGCCCAGTCTCTGCACGAATACCTCGAAGACCAGTGGCGGCTCGTCGAAGCTCCCGAACCGGTCAAAATCGCCGGCTCGCTCATCATCGACTACATCGACTCTCGCGGATACCTCTCCGTCCGGCTCGAACAACTGCACAACAAAGACAGAAAAGACTTCACCCTCGACGACCTCAACAGCGCCCTTTCTCTCGTCCAGAACCTCGACCCGACCGGCGTCGGCGCCCGAGACCTCAGAGAGTGCCTGCTCATCCAGCTCGACCAGAGCCCCGACGATGTCTCATTCGAAAGAAAGCTCATCGCCGAGCATATGGACGAGCTGCTCGAAAATCGCCTGCCCGACATTGCAAAAAAAATGAGCTGCTCCACCGAGCAAATCAACCACGCCGTCGAACGCCTCAGCCGGCTCGACACATCACCCGGCCTGCAGATAGGTCCATCCCAAAACCACCACATCTCCGCCGATGTCATCGTTGAATATGACGAGGAATCCGGCGACTACTCCGTCCGGCTCGCCGACTCGTCCCTGCCCCGACTGCGCGTCAGTGACTACTACTCCAGAATGATAAAGGACAACCGAATCAGCGGAAAAACAAAACACTTCCTGCAAAATAATATCCGCTCGGCCAGGTGGATTATCGACGCCGTCGAGCAGCGAAAAAACACCCTTCTGAAAGTTACAACGGCAATCGTCAAATACCAGAAAGTATTCTTCGACAAAGGCCCCCTCTACCTCAAACCACTACCTATGGCAAAAATCGCCGACGAGGTCGGCGTCCACCTCGCAACCGTCTCCCGGGCCGTTGCAGGCAAATACGTCCAGTGCTCCTTCGGCATAATCCCGCTTAGAAAATTCTTCTCCGGCGGCATCGAAGACACCAACGGAAACGAAAAAAGCTGGGAAGCCGTCCGCGTCAAACTACGGCAAATCATCGACTCTGAAGATAAGGCCAATCCCCTCACCGACGGCCTGATAAGAAAAAAACTCGCCGAAAACGGCATCGAAAAGCTCGCCCGCCGAACCGTTGCAAAGTACCGAAAAATCCTTAATATACCAACCGCCCGCCTGAGAAAAAAATACTGAACTCTCTATGCAACCGGCGAGACAGCGAATGCTATCGCTGTAAGTACCACACTCTTTTTACTTCAGGTCGTAAGCGCCGTTGTCTTCCGAAAGAAAACCCACCTTTACAGGGCTGAACTCGTTGTATTTCTCGATTCGCTCTTTACTCTTAGTCTCAGTGTAAAGGTCCCTGACGCTGCGAACGCTGCCGTCACAATACGCCACGTTCGTCATCTCCAAATGCCGATATCCCTGTGTGCCGGAATATCGCGACCAGTTCCCGAAATCCCCGTCAAGCTTACCCGCTGCCGGCGCCCGCATATACTTGTTCGCCCCCAGCTCAAACTGCCCGTCGCCAAATATCGCAATGTTAGACGGTCGCCGCAGCTCGGCCGATGTGCTTGAGTTCACCCCTTCCAACTTTCCCATCACTTTTACTGTAAAACCCCCGATATAGCTCGCATTGTAATTATACCCCGTGAAGGGGTCGCCCGACGAGTTCGCTTTGCCCCTGAACGAGGGACACTGCTGCATCTCCGCAATCCCCTTGTCTTCCCAGAGATAACCGCACCTGAACGACTTCAGCCGGCCCTGCTCGAACTTCTTGAAAAAATCCCACTCATAGGTACTGCTCAAATCATTGAAATCCATATGACCGGCGAGCGGATAATACCCATCGTTATTCGACACATACACGTTCGCCGCGATAACCATCTGCCTAAGACGGCTCAGGCACACCACACTCCTGCCTGCTCGGCGTGCCCGGGCCATCGCCGGCAGCAATATACCAAGCAGTACCGTTATCACCGCCATCACCACAACCAGCTCAATTAATGTAAAGCTCGTCCGTCTCATCAGCACACACTTTGATAAACGAAAGATTCATTCGCAATCCCACGTACACATCCGCCAATCCCCGCCGAGCACCGCAAAGTCCTTAAAATCCACCCACCCGTCTTCGAACACATCGGCCTGCGCCGCCGGTTCATTCGGGTCCGTCACATCCCACAGCCAGTATTCACCAAGCATCAGCACGTCGGCGATATCCACCACGCAGTCCCCTGTCACGTCGCCTGCCGGAAACGGATGCCTGAAGTCCCCACAGCAGCTCACATCCGAGACCGCATCAATCTCCGGCAAAAGACCTTCCTCCGGGTCTGCCGCCGTGCACTCTATCTTAACGTACTGAATCCACTTCCTGCCCGTATCCGGATTTTCCGCCAGCGCCGCATAGTCGTTTGCATCAAGCCACTGTAAATCAAAACCGGTTCCGCCCGCACTCTCACCATAGGCCCTGCTCATCTCAGCCACCGTCACTCCGTTGAAATCTCCCGGCTCGACATTCGGGTCAAAAGGCATTGTCGGATTTGTCACTTGCGCCCACCAGAGATTCTCCCAGCCCGGATAACCGGTGTTCGGCTCGTTCGGATTATACACACGCCCAAGAGTCGGCGCAAACGAATCGGCCCAAGGCCCGTTCTCGAAACTATACCATATTACCCCGTCCTGACTCACCGATACCTTGCCCTGTTCCGACTTAACCTGCCCTGTCTTTATCCGCACGGCGTTCGGGTCATCGTACGTCCAGTCCGTCACCCCATCTATTGCCTGAAGAGCGTTACCGAAGACAATGAAATCAATCCCATAAGGATTATTCTTGTCGTCCGCAACCGCGTGGTCGAACTTTAATATCAACTCTCCACCCACCCCCACGGTAACCAGAGCACTCGGAAGCCATTGAGGAAACACCGTGACCACAGGCCGCCACGAACCCCAGTAATCCGTATCCACTGATGGCCGGCCAACCGCAGTCCACGGCTCCGTATAGTAACCGGCACCATCCCCCGCATTATAATAGTTCACATCCATCGCGAAATCACTCGCATCGTACTCATAACCCAATGCCGTGACTCCCATCAATGCGCACATAAAAAAACACCTTACCAATACCTTCCTCCTCACTACAATTATTTCCCATCTCAACTCTTCGGGTGGGGTCCGGATAGGACCCCACCCGTTTGCTAAGATAAACCACGATACCGGTTACTGCTTTCTCACGGGCCCACTGCCCACAAGCATAGCGCCGAGCCCAAACAGCAGCACGCTCACCGGCTCAGGCACCGGCTCTGCGCCGGGCGTCCGGACAGCCGTCCAGGATGTGTCGTAATTCGTCCAAACCCAGCTGTCCCACGCCCCGTCACTCAATGCTCGATACGATACTCCCGAGCCATTCAGATTCCATATCTCATTGTCACCAACATAGTATGCCCATCCCGCAGGAGCCGGCCCATAGTCGTACTCGATACCACCGGGATAATCCAGGTCATCCATGAACATCCCCCAGTCGCCATAGTCCGTTGCATACACATCAAGCGCACCTGCGGCATTCAGCGCCGCAAGGGCATCCCATCCGGTCGCATCGCCGTCCCAGCTGTACGTGAACAAAAAGTAGTTATCCAAATCGAAGTCCACAACTATCGTTGCGCTATTCGCACCGACCCCTCCTGAGTACTCAGCCACTCCCGTATACGTCGTTGCGTGCGCACTTGCACAAACTAACAACACAAAAACACAAATCATCACCCTTTCCGAAGCCGTCATTCTCTCTTCTCCTCACTATCAAAAAATCTCTCTTCATAAACTCCCCACCTTTCTCTACTCCTCCTTAGCCAACAATCAATCCGTTAATACCACACCCAACTGAATCCCGTCTCACCTCCTTTCTATCCAAAAGAATCAATGCCCACAAAATTTTATATTTAACTCCCACCCCTGCGGTGGGGGTCCTTCAGCGCGCACACAAAAAGGCCGTCGCTCCCGCAGCAGGAACAACGACCTTGATTCCGATAACATCTGACTCAGACCGAACCGCCTTCACAAAATCACAGCGCACCGGGCCGAGTTGTCTCCGGGTTCCTTATCGCGAGAACTCCGCACACTTAACCGAATACAGGCAGGTTTTCTGACTTGCGCCCTACCTCGAGGACCCCTTCCCATCCAAAACTAATCTTCGCTGCCGAACACACGCACAACAGCATGTCTTCTGCATAGGGTATCAAGATTAGTCTCGAACAGTGGGACTACTGCCTCTCGGATTTCCGACTTTCGCCGGATCGGACGCTCACAGCGGCGCGACCGCCCGGGATTTGCACCCGGTTCCCTTTTTACCTATCCCAAGGCAAACGCCTCAGGACCGGCACTCGGCCTGTTAACTTCTAAAAGAGCAACCAACAGTGTTTCTATCACCCGCTCTGCACCAATGCAACAAAAAAACAAAAAAATTTTCCACACCGCAGGACAATCCCGCGGACGGCGTCCCGCCGCCAAAAAAACCCTTGCAAAGGGTCGGCCCCTGCCTATAATGACTCATTCCAAATATCGAAATACTTGGCTGCAATTAAATGAGTTAGGAGCTGGTTCGCTATGGAACAGGCACAGACAGAAGAATTTGACGTGGATTTGTTTACCGGCGAGCTGCCGTCAATACAGGTCCTGAAGAAACTATCGCTGCTCGTGCACTCGAGCGAGGTGAATCTGGCAGCATTTCGCGAACTCATCGAGCAGAACTTCTCTAAGACGAACAGCAAAACCCGTCTCGCGACAGGCATTGGGCTTTTTATCCTCGGAAGGGATGCCGAGGCCGTTAAAAAACTCGAAAAGGCCGAAGACTGCACGCAGAAATATATATACACAGGGTATGCACTTCGGCGAATAAAGATGTTCGACGAGGCAATCGTAAACTTCGACAAGAGCACTGGCTTCGGCGCCGACGCCCTCGCTGTGGCCCTCGAGAAAATCGCAACGTACCGGCAGGCGCATAACTTTCAGGACGCACAAAAACTGCTGAAAAGCTGCGCGAACTTTAAAAATGTAAGCGCCGAGTATCACTATCAGCTCGGGCGGCTTCAGGAAGAACAGGGCCTTTATAACGAGGCAATGGATAACTACAAGGCGGCGCTCGAGCTTGACCCGGAACATCAGCAGGCGCTTTTCCGGCTGGCCTATCGCTGCGATTTGTCCGGCGACGAGGAGGCCGCTATCGACTTTTACAAACAGATAGCGGTGAACGGCCCCACCTATGTAAGCGCCCTGCTGAACCTCGTCGTGCTCTACGAGGACAGCGAACAGTACGACAAGGCGACGCAGTGCGTGGATGAGGTCCTCAAGTATCACCCGAACCACAAACGGGCGACCCTGTTCAAAAAAGACATCGAGAGCTCGAAGACAATGGTCTATGATGAGGAAAAAGAAGAGAGGAAAACTCGAAAGACACAGATACTCGAGACACCCATCTCGGACTTCGAGCTGTCGGTGAGGAGCAGAAACTGCCTCAAAAAAATGAAGATAGATACCTTAGGCGACCTGCTGAGAATCACCGAGGCCGAACTGCTGTCTTACAAGAACTTCGGTGAGACGTCACTTCGGGAAATCAAATCGATTCTCGACCCGAGAGGGCTTTACTTAGGCATAGAGCTTGAGGAAAAGGCGAATCAAACGACCGGCCTGCCGGATGAAAACCAGGAAGAGTCGGAAGAGCAGGCCCTGCTGAGCAGGCCGACCGATGATTTGCAGCTTTCAATTCGTGCTCGAAATGCCCTGCACGCCCTCGGCATCCGCACGCTCGGTGAGCTCGTCAGAAAAACCGATGCGGAGCTGCTCGGCTGCAAAAACTTCGGCGTGACGAGCTTAAACGAAATTAAAAAGGCCCTGGTAAACTTCGGCCTGTCGCTGCGAGTACTCGAACAGGACGGTTAAAAACTATTTTGCGGAACCGCGGCTGTATCGCTGAAATCAGCCCGACAGGTACGGATCGCCGACAATCACAAAACTAAAAGCAGAAGAAAACAAGCGCAAAGGTCTTGAAAAACGGCAGCGGCAGGCCAAATCGCCCGCTCGATATATTTGTTTCGCTGCTTCAGTGCTGGCGGCAATATCCGCAGCAGTCTGGCTTTCCGGCTGTAAGCCGAGGCAGCTTGTACAAACTACCCCCTATATGGACATCGAGCCGAAGTTCTGGCTGCGCGTTCTGCTGTCTGAAAACCTCCGAAACTGCACCTTGACCGTGCCGTCGGCATTCCATCTTACCGACGCCTCGAACCAGAGCGCCATTACCGAAACTCCCTTTGTCGGCATCGGCGAGCCGATTGAAGTGCGAACGGCGAACGGCAAGCTCGTGATTTCGGGACGCCCCCTCGACACCGGCCGAATAATAATCGCCCCGGCCGAGCCGTTCATTGTCCGCGCCGATAGAGATGACTATCGCGGAAAAATCGAGCTGCGGCTGAACCCGGACGGCAAAACCTTTAATGTTATCAATCACCTGCCGGTGGAAGCATATCTGGCGGGGGTCGTCGGCGCGGAAATGCCGAAAAACTGGGAGCCCGAAGCGCTCAAGGCGCAGGCAATCGCAGCCAGGACTTATTGTCTGTTTATCAAAAAGCGATTCGGCACCAATCGAAGCTGGGACCTCAGAAAAACGGCTGCAAACCAGGTCTATCTCGGTATCAGGGCGGAATCCCGGCAGGTCTGGAAGGCGGTGAACCGTACACAGGGACAGGTGCTCGTCTGCGAGCAAAACGGAATAAAAGATATTTTTCCCGCCTATTACAGCTCGTCCTGCGGCGGCCATACCGAGAACAGCAAAAACGTATTCGGCGACTCATACGCGCCTTTGTGCGGCGTATCGTGTCCCTACTGCAGGGACGTGGCGAAGCCGAAATACTTCTTCTGGCCTGTGGTGAAACTGAGCAAAACAGATATAAGCAGCCGGCTGATAAGACGCTACCCACAGCTCAAGGCACTGGGCGAGATAACGAATGTCACAGTGCAGAACAAGAGCGAATATGACGGCTTTTCACGAGTCACAATGGTCCGGCTTCTCGGCTCCAACGGCAGGAGCGACCGGGTTCGGGGCGAGGATTTCCGACTCGCACTTGACCCCACCGGCAACATTATCCGCAGCGCATCCTTCAAGCTGCTCGAAATGCAGGACAACTTGGCGTTCTTGTCGGGCCGCGGCTGGGGACACGGAGTCGGGCTGTGCCAGTGCGGCGCCGAAGGCATGGCACGAAAGGGACACACCGCCGCCGGCATCCTCGCCTACTACTACCCCGGCTCGAAGATTACCCAAATATATTGAACAAGATATAACATTTCCAACATCTCGAGCCGTATGGAATAAAGTAGAAAACAACAGCGAATTATGATACTGTTTTTCAATGCAGAGCTTCAGGGTCAAAATTCGGGACAAGAACAGTCGCGCAAGATACGGCATTCTTAACACCGGGCACGGGCAGGTTCGGACGCCGGCGTTTATGCCGGTGGGGACGAGCGGGGCCGTTAAAGGTGTGACGCCGCAGCAGGTAAAAGAGACGGGGGCGGAGATTGTTCTGGCAAATACATATCATTTAATGCTCCGGCCCGGCGTCGAGGCAGTCGAGAAGTCGGGCGGCCTGCATAATTTTATGGCCTGGGACGGGCCGATTCTTACCGACAGCGGTGGCTATCAGATTTTTTCGCTCAATTCCCTGACGCGAGTTACCGACGACGGAGTCGAGTTCGCCAGCCATATCGACGGGACAAAACATTTTCTGGATGCGAAACGGGCGACAGAGATACAGAATCGTTTGGGTGCGGATATTATTATGTGCCTCGACGAGTGCACGCCTTATCCCTGCGAACGCGACAAGCTGGAAAAAGCGGTTGCGCGAACGATACGTTGGGCGGGTGAGTGTAAGGAGGCGCACGCGAATACCGGGCAGCATTTGTTTGGAATTGTCCAGGGCGGAATCGATGCCGAGCTGCGCAAACACTGCGCCGAGGCGATTATCGAGATGGGTTTCGACGGCTATGCAATCGGCGGCCTCAGCGTCGGCGAGGGCCACGCCAATATGCTCCGAACGGTGCAGCATACAACCGCCCTGCTGCCGGAAGATAAGCCGAGGTATCTTATGGGTGTCGGTATGCCTGCCGATATCATCGCTGCCGTGGCCGCCGGCGTCGATATGTTCGACTGCGTAATCGCAACGCGCAACGGCCGCAACGCATACGCCTTTACCGCAGCCGGGCCCGTCCGAATGAGAAATAGCGAGCACATTGACAATCCCGGGCCGATTGAGGCCGGCTGTGATTGTTACTGCTGCCGAAACTTCAGCCGGGCGACCATTCGACATTTCTTCAACATCGCCGAGATGTTAGGCCCTATCCTCACCAGTATTCATAACCTCCGTTTCTTCCAACGGCTGATGCGGGAAATAAGACAAAGAATCAAAAACGGAAACTTTACCGACTGGGCCAAACAGCAGTTGGCAAATAACCCGATGTGCAGAGTCGAGAGCCCGGATTGAATGCCGGCGGATTATAAGTAAAACTAATAGAAGCGGCTGAAACCCGGAAAACTTTGGGGGGTGATGCTGTTTTTGGGCGAAAAATGCGGTTCGGGGGTTAAGATGGGTAAGATATGCGGGTTGTAGGGGTGAAAAATGGTGTAAAATCTGCGAAAATTTTGGGAAATTTTGGAAAAATTTGTAAAAACAGTGTGAAAACAGGGCAAATTATTTGAAAAAACAGGGCAATTTTGGCGGTTATACTATTAGTTTTGCTTATAGTTTTAGACAGGATAACAGGATTGACAATCCCTTAGGGACACCAAAGGCGGATAGTTTTTTATTTATCCTGCATTATCCTGTAAATCCTGTCAAAAATACAAATTCCTATACGACCAAGTTGACCGGTTCTACACAGATTTCGTCCCGCGTCCGGCGGGTAAAATTGTGGGCAGCGAACGGGGGATTTGGCCTGATTTTGGCGATGGCGGTTGCGTTCGAGAA
>CAZPDW010000084.1:0-9312 GCA_964585535.1 uncultured Pirellulales bacterium | reverse complement strand
CGACTACGCAATCACTTCCCCGACTCAAACCGACATTCATCCACCCAAACCAAAAACAAAACAATCTACTCTACCCTTCTCTTCTCTTCTCTACTCTTCTCTACTCTTCTCCTCTCTTATTGCCATCACTACCCCCATCCACTTTACATAATAATCCCTTCACCATATCTCATAGCCCTTTACCGCTCCACACCAACCCGCAATACGCGATACGAGATACGAACCCAATCCGCGCCAACTTGTCCCAGGCTTGTCAGGGATCAGTCCTAAATCCGTAACCCCAAAAAGAAAAATCCGTGCCAATCCCGCCTTAGGCGTCCCTAACGGGAGTGCCCATCCGTGGTTCCAATTTCTTCGTGCTCTTCTCGCGCGCTTTAGCTCTTTTTCACCCGAAAACACACTTCCTTTCGCAACTTTTCGCGGATTTTTGCAGATTTTTTTCAATTTTTTCACACTTTCGCGCGTTTTCGTCACGCCAACCCCCGTTTTTAGCCCAATTTTAAGACATCCGAAAAATCCGTGCCAAACCCAAAATTTCACTTGACATCTAACTTCCCATGTTGTATAATACCCACCTAACATACAGAAAGTGAATATAGTATCGTAAACTCGGAGGTTTTGAGATGACCACCTTTTCCCACCTTGACCCTACGAAAACTGATTTAACCTCGGGTCTAAGAGGCCGGGGTCATAAAAAACACCGCGTGCACAGAACGCTTCAACCAACGCGATACGCAATACGCAATACGAGATACGAAACATTCTCCACATCTGTCGAGAATCCTCTACAAATCACACCTTTTTACGCAAAACAAACCCAATTTCCACCAACCCCAAAATAACCTTAACTCTATGCCTGAAAAGGATTTACGAAAAATATTCACCCCTTCGGACAATGAAAAGCAAACCCAAACAAACCCAATTCAAAGCCAATTCAAACCCAATCTCCGAAAACCCCAAAATGAACCTAACCCTATACAATAAAAGAGATTACGAGAAAAATAGCCCCTTCAGGCCACAAAAAAACGAACCCAAAACGAACCCAATTTCAGCAGACAAATGCGGTTCTAACAACCTCCCGGAAGTGCCGTTGTATTTCACCTCCGACTCGGTCGCCTTGCTAAAGCAGGGTCTGGCATACCCTGATGAGAGGCTTCGGGCCTGGTGTGTGTGGCAGTTGCGCAAGGTGGGATATGAATTCAGCAAGGATGAACTGGAAGCGTTGCTGGCAGATGATTCTTGGAAAGTGCGGGCCAATGCGGCTGTGGCCGCGGGGGCACAAGCCGGGCCTGAAGTTTTACGGGACAAGAGCGGGTTTGTCCGATTTGTGGTAAGTCTGCTGAGTGGTCGAAAAGCAAATTATAGTGCTCCCGGTTGAAATTTCCCGTTCGTTCGCGGGTAAGTAACTTTAGAACAACAACTTGAAATCTCACTCGCGGGAATTTATTACCCTGAAGGGTATAACACAGACACACAATAAATCAGGGCTACGTATAAATACTCGGGCCGGGCCGCTTCAGCCGGGCAGGAGCACTTCGACGGTATGGTGCTTCCGGAACGGCAGGCGTATCAAATTGTCCTCCAATTGGTTTCCGTCGAGGAAAAGAAGTATTTTTGACGCTTTGCGGGTTCTGCGGATTTGAACGTCGAAAGTTGTCCCGCGAAACAAGCGACGCACCCGCGCCTTTTTCCACCCGCTCGGCAACTGCGGCTCGACACGCAATCCATCCGGCTCGCCGCGCAGTCCGAACAGCATCTCAATCACGCAGCGATAGTACCACGACGGCGTGCCGGTGTTAGGCAGATGGCTCGAGCGTCCCGCTGTGCGTGGAAACGTCGTGCCGCGGTAGTACGTGGGCAGGTATATGGGCAACTGCTTCGTTCGGCGGATTGTGTCGATGTCCGGCCCGACCAGCAGCGAGCGCAGAATTCCGAACGCGTGGTCGCTGCGCCCGATGCTGTACAACGCAAAAATATAAAACATCCCCGCATGACAATAGGCCGAGCCGTTCTCGCCGACACCGGGATGTTTTTGTGTGAGCCGGCCGACGTCCTCACGCATCTTGCTGTAAGCCGGCGCAAGGGTCATAGGGCCGCGGGGGCTCTGAAGTTCTTTCTCTACCGCGGCGATACACTTTGCGAGACGCTCGTCCTTCGCGGCGCCGCAGAGGATGGCCCAGCTCTGGGCGTTGAGGAAAATTTTACCCTGTTTGTCCTTCTTTACGCCGAACCTGATTCCCTCGTCGGTTGTGCCGCGTGCGTACCATGAGCCGTCCCACATATACCTGTTGAGCGAGCTGTTAATCGAGCGGGCCGAGCTGCGATAACCGGCTGCGCGTTTTTTATCCGCGAGCGCCTCACAGAACGGCGTCCAGCATTTCATCGCGTATGCCACCGCCTCGCTTTGCCAGCCCGATTCGCCTTTTCCCCGGTAGCCGGCCATATTCATCGGGTCGCACCAGTCGCCCTGGCCTATGAGCGAAAGGCCGCGTTTCGACCGGTCTTTGACAAGCCAGTCAAGACCCCGGCAGATATGCTCATAGACACTTGCCGAATCAGCGCCGTCGGCAAAGGGGACGTCTTCGAGCAGGAAGGCGAGGTCGCCTGTCTCATTGACATAGGCCGCCACCGCCAACACGGCCCAGACGCAATGGTCACGGTGCGGCACCCGATTTATGTACTTGAGCTGCGTATTGTCGATGAGCAGGACGCCGTCGGGCATAGCGCCGCCGGGCTTCTGCTGGCTGAGCGCCCTGCGAAGCATATCGCGGGCCTGAACGGCGTCGATGAATACCATTCCCATAGCATCCTGCAAATAGTTGCGGCTCTGGGGGTCTGTCGTCATCCGATTTGTCCTGCCTAAATAGTTAATCTGCCGGCCCAGCCAGTGGTTGACGAAGTTGTCGAAATGTTTATCAGGCGTTTCTATCTCGATACAGCCGGAATTGCCCGCATTGTATCGCTCGACTTTTCCGGCTATACGCTCGCCGTTTTCCTTATCCACATATTTGCGTTTGATGCGGCGTATCTCGGCGAGGTCTTTCGCCGGGCCGAACGCAAGATTGATTCGGGTGCACCGGCCCGGACCAAGAGCCCTCGAAAACTGGAGAATACCAGCCGGCAATTCAAAACGGGCATCGCCTCGCGCCAGCCGGGGGAGACCCAGACCGTCGGGCCGGCTCAAACCTCCAACGCCCTCGAACTGCTTCTGGTTTGCCTGCCACGAGCTCGGCCGAACGTCGGAAAGCAGGTAGGTGAGGTCCTTCAAATCCTTGTTCCTGAAGTACTCGTCGAGCAACTGATAGCCCGTCACGCAGGAGCAGATAATACCGCGGAGCTTCTCGTGGTATTCGCCGGCCATATTCATCCACGACATGTATCCCGCTGGAAAGTAAGGGTAAATTGAGATACGGCGATTACGTCGTGATTTATTGGCAACGGTAACATTCCACAGCTCGACAACGTCATCGCGCGGGACAGTGACCGTCAATTTAACTTCGATGCCGTTTTTTGCCGCCACCCATCGGATGTCACTCAGGCCGGGAGCGAACTCGAACCTGTCGAGACGACCCCGCACCGGCTCGTAAGGGGCCGAGAAGCTTTGGCCGGTCTCGTCATCGCGGACGTAGAAAAATCGACCCGGATGATGAGCATAGTACATCGGCTCGGGCTGCATAAATGTCGTGGCGGCAAGAAACGGCCCATGCGCATAGGCGGCGGCTTCGGGTTGCATAAACTGGGCCGTTGCGTAACCGGTGGATGTCGCCTGAAACAGCATTCTGTCGTTGAAGAGAAAGGCGTCTGCGGTCCGGGCAAGCAGCGGGTCACGCAGTATGTACCGTTTGCCGTCATCGCTGAAAAATGCCGGTGACTTATCGGTTGATTTTGACCTGTTCATTCTAAAGATGCCCTTTTCAGTCCTGATTTTGTTCTTATCCTGATATCGAATTTACAGAAAAGCTCTTGCAAATGCTAACAGAAGGAGATGTTTTTTTCAAGACCCTGCGCCGTGGCTGCAAAATCGCAAATTTTTTTCCAGGTCCGAAAATGCTTTTTCGCGTATTGCTCCGGCGCAGCGGCGAAGTTATAGGAATATGTAACAGTCGGTCGTTATTCCGGAGAGCCGGCAGCCAATATAAGGGATTAGTCCTTGACATAGGGACACGATTGTGCTACAATACCGTTAATTGGGGGTAAGCAAATTTTATCAACCTCTGTGCGATTGACGTTTTTGGACAAGGTATGTGCTTATCTGCGATTTGGTGAAAGTCTCATTACGCAGCAGGCGTCGATGCGTTGTCGATGCCGCAATGAGGAAATCGGTTAAGGAGCGGGTATGAAAAGTAAAAGCCGGGTAATTTTTTCGCCGGTGCTTTGTCTAACTGCTGTGATGCTCCTCGTCACAGCGACCGGCCAAAACAGTGCACAGGCGGTGACGGTAACACCCTCGACCTGGGCGAGTATCCACGATGGGCCGATAGACGGCACAGCGGACGGTTTCAACGCCGAGCCGGGCCGGCTTGCAAGTATGGTCTCAGGTCTGTCGCCGGAACAGGCGTACAAAGACGTGGTTATTGTGGAGTATGACCTGAGCCCGTTTGCCGGTGAGTCGCTTGCACAGGTGACGCTGGATTTTGAAGTCCAGGCATACGACCTCTCGAATCCGCAGCTTCGTGCGTTTGACGTTTTCAGCTACTCCGGTGACGGCTCTGCCGAGCTGGGCGATTTGGCCGTCGGGGCGAGCTACGTTGATACGGTGGGCTATACCGTCGGGACGACAGGCAGCTTCAGCATTGACATCCTTTCCGAGGCGCAGGCGATTATCGACGGGGCGGGAGATTTTCTCGGCATACGAATCGAGCCGATAGGCAGTCGAAATCCCGCTTCGTTAATCACTACCGCTCCGGTTTTGAACGTTGCTGCAACTGTCAGCCCAATCCCGGAGCCGGCTACGATATTTGTGCTTGGCCTGGGCGCCGCCGTACTGATGAGAAAAAAGTAAAGCCAAACAAAGAGGTATTCGTAACATACAGGCCGGGGGCGAAAAACTCCCGGCCTTTTCTCTTTGGGTCGTGATGATGCCTTGAAATGCGCCGCCGTCTTTCTATGATGGCTGCTATGAATATGCCGAGTGGTAACAAGCTGACTTTGAGCCGGGCCGGGGCACAGGGGGTGTGGGAAATTTTTCGCCGCATTAGCCGGATACCACGATGCTCGAAACAGGAGCAGAGGATAATTGCCTGGCTGAGGGAATTTGCAGAAAAAAGAAACCTCCCCTGCCGCTGCGACGAGCTGGGCAATACCGTAATTGAGCTGCCGGCGACGGTGGGGTGCGAAGGCCAATCCGGTATAGTGATTCAAAGTCACGTCGATATGGTATGCGAGAAGACGCCGGATTCGGAGCACGATTTCTCGACCGATGCAATCAAACTTGTGGAAAAGGATGGCTGGGTCTGTGCCGACCGGACGACCTTAGGGGCGGACGACGGAATCGGCGTTGCCCTGGCGCTTGGGCTGGCCGAGGAAAAGGACTTGGCGCATCCGAAGCTGGAATTGCTCTTTACAGTCGATGAGGAGACGGGCCTGACCGGCGCCGCCGCGCTGAAGCCGGGTTTTGTGACGGGCAAATACCTGATAAACCTCGACGGTGAAAACGAGTCGTTTATCGTCGGCTGCGCCGGCGGTGAGCAGACCGTGATTTCGCTAAAACTGGAATCCTCGGCGGTCCCGGAGAGCTATCGATGCTATACTTTGCAGCTTGCAGGCCTGCGGGGCGGGCACTCCGGCATCGATATCGACAAGAAACGGGCAAATGCGATTCGGCTGCTGGCAGGCGTCGTTGCCGCGCTGAAGAAAAGTTGTGATTTGCGGTTCTGCTCCGTCAATGGCGGCAGGGCGCAGAACGCCATACCGCGGGATGCAAAGGCGCTCGTATGCCTTGAGCCGGGCCGCTACGGCGAGCTGACGGGCGCGCTCGACAAGATGCTGACGGAGTTGAAAAAAGATTTTGCCGAGACCGAGCCGGATTTGAAAATCGAGCTAACCGGGCGGGCGGAATCTCACTGCGCAAAGGCCTTTTCAGATGCTTTTGCGGATAGAGTTACCGAGCTTTTATTGACGCTGCCCGACGGCGTGTACGGGTTTTCCGACGAGTTCGATGGGGTCGTTGAGACATCGAACAACGTTGCGAAGGTACGAACGGACTTCGAGCGGGGTATTCTGGAGACAGTAACTTCTCAGCGAAGTTTCGAGCCGGCCCGGCTGGATGAGATTACCGAAAAGGTTACGTCAGCGGCGAAACGGGCCGGCGCCAAGGCCGTAACAACCGGCAGGTATCCGGGCTGGCGGCCGGATGTCGATTCGGCGCTGCTCGCCGGGGGGCGAAGAGTTTATGCAGAGCTTTTCGGCGCAGAGCCGCAGGTCAAGGTGGTCCACGCAGGTCTCGAATGCGGTATTATTGGCGAGAAGTGCGGGCCGATGGATATGATTTGTGTGGGGCCGACTATCGAGAATCCGCACAGTCCCGCCGAGCGGGTCGAAATCGGCTCGGTTGACAATGTCCGCGAATTTCTGCTTCGGCTCATAGCGACGCTGTGATACACAAAAAAAGGGTAAAAAGAGCGAGGAAAATGTCAGGATGGGCAAGAAAAACAGGCGACGGGCAGCCCGATAGTTATTTTCCAGGCAAAAAAACCGATTTATCCGTCGCTGATTTGCTTAAGAAAACGCCATTCGTAACTGTCCCCATTATCCAAACGGAATCTCAACACCGTCATATCTCATGTTCAAACTTGATGAACGCGATTCCAAAGAAGTATATCACCAAGACACGACTTAAACATTCCAGTCACCTGGTTGGACAGTAGCTTCACGAGTGACTTCGGCGTACCACTTCTTAAGCTGTTGAAGCATCCTGAACGTACGATTGTGGTGTTCATGTTTCACATCGCTTTTCTCACCAGGGTCGTCTATCAGGTTGTACAGTATGGTCTTTTCATTTTCAAATGTTCCAGGTTTGGCCCCTGGATGAGTAACAATCAGTTTCCATGGGCCGTCGCGCATGGCTTCCATACGCGCGCCGTTGTTGCCCAAGTGAGCCCAGAAGAGCGGGCGCGGACGCAATCGTTTCTGCTTGAACAGTACAGCAGACAGGTCTATGCCGTCGAGATGGTGTCCTTGTGGAACCGAAGCTCCGGATAGGGCGAGCATCGTCGGCATCAGGTCAATACTTATAGCCATTTCGTCTGTGACTGTTCCGGGCTTTATCATACCGGGCCACCAGGCAATAGCTGGAACATGGTGTCCGCTCTCCCAAACGGCGCCCTTGGCACCGGTATACCGTGCGCTGTTGGTGCGAGACCGACCGTTGCCGCCGTTGTCGGAGAAGAAAAAAATGAGCGTGTTCTTATCAAGACCCAGTTCCACAATCTTGCGGCGGATTTGCCCAACACCCTCATCCATTGCCTGAATCATCCGCTGATAAGCAACATCGGGCGGCGTGGGGTTTTCCCGGCGGCCGGGACCTCGCTGAGGAGGGTCACCGGGACCCTGAACGGGCTCGTGTATTGCTTCGTGAGCAACGTAGAGGCAGAAGGGCTTGTCCCTGTTTTCTTCGATGAATTGCAGGGCATACTTGTTTATCAGGTGCGTAGTGTATCCTTCCTCCTTGGTTTCAATACGGCCGTGCCACCAGTCGTGTTCGTTGTGGTCGCCATAGTGGCTGGCGTAATCGATGTTGCCGCTGAGGTAGCCGACGAAATAACCGAAGCCGTGGTTAAGAGGATGGTATTTGGGAGTCTCGGCTGCGTAGCCGAGGTGCCACTTGCCGACAAGGCCGGTGGCGTAACCGGCTTCCCTGAGTGCTTCGGCGAATGTTATCTCTGATTCCTGGAGGCCCTTACGGTGTTCGGGGTGTTCGAGGCGTGGGTGTATGACGGCTTCGATGCCAGCGCGTTGTTGATATCTGCCCGTCAGCAGGCCGGCGCGCGTCGGCGAACAAACGACACCGCTGGAATGGAAATCGGTGAAGTGAATGCCTTCGGCTGCCAGGCGGTCGGTCTCGGGGGTGTTGCAGTACTTGTTCCCATAGCAACTGAGGCCGCTGTAGCCCATGTCGTCAACCATGATGACAATAATGTTCGGCCGAGGCCTTTCTACTTTCGTTATTTGAGGTGTTCTAATACAGCCCGGCAATGCCAGTGACGCCGCCCCCATCCCCATTATCTTCAAAAAATCACGACGATTCATTTATATCCTTCCATCTCAACTATAATACATTCAGGGTGATGCTTCGATGTCGGCAAAGCAGGCGGGGGCACTTTGCTTGAGGATGCCGAGGATTTGTGTGCAGGCGCCGCGTATTTCCCACTGGGCCTTCGGTGAGGTCCGCAGCTTGAGGATGTGTCGCCATTCGCGGAAGTCCGCCGAGACGACGATTTCGCTTGTGCAGGCGTTGGGCAGTACGAAGCGGGCGTCCTGTTTCTTCAGGCCCCTGCGAAGCCACTTGCGATACATCTGATTTATAATTTTCATATCATTGTGAAAGTCATCGACGAATTCGTCGGCGACGCCGGCGGGCACCACGTATGTAAAGCTGTCTTCATCGACGTAACGCTGCGATTGCTGCGAGACCGCCATAAGCCGGTGCCTGACAAGCTGATGCGTCATCGCACGCGAGCAGTTCTTTATTCTGAAGGATGCATAAGCGTGTTCGAGAGGCGATTCGTGCCCCATCGCAATGAGCCGGCGGATAAAACCATTTGCCGAATCGGCGCCGGTTTTCTCGAAACTAAGATAGCAGGTTCGCCCGGCCTGCTCGATGAGCTTCTCGGCGTCCGGGGTAATCGCAATAAGCTCGACCTGCAACCGCCTTGCTCGACCGTGCTGCTGCTGCATCTGCTGCGCCCTTAGATTTCACTAATATCGATTTTACCGAGGACCGCCAATGCAATTCGCACATTGCCGAAAGGGGCGCTGACGGCGAAGCCAGCGACCCGGCCGGCGATTTTTTCCGTCGTCTCTCGCGCGATTTCAACGCCTGCGGCCCTTGCCTGCTGTTTGGTCTTTGCCCTGCTCATCCGTTCAAGAAGCTCCTCCGGCACGACGACGCCGGGCACTTCGTTGGCCATAAACTCGGCGTTCTTGAAGCTGGTAAACGGCCAGATTCCCGCCACGACGGGTATGCTGAAGGACTGCGTCCTCTCGAGGAAATTAAAGAGCATCCGCTCGTCGAAGACCGGCTGGGTAACGGCGAACTCGGCGCCTGCGATTACCTTTTGGCGGAACCTTTCAATCTCTCTTTCAAGCTCGGTG
>CAZPDW010000083.1:0-9375 GCA_964585535.1 uncultured Pirellulales bacterium | reverse complement strand
CTGGCGGTGCTCGGCGAGGCAGTTTTCATTGGAAGCTGGTGGGCGTCGCATATCGGAGTATTGAATATCGAGCCAGGAGCGACTATGACCAATGTCGGCAATCCCGGCAGGACCTGGGTCGGTTACAGGTGTCGCGGTGAGGTGTATATGACCGGCGGCTCGTGGACAATGAACCAGCTCGAGCTTGCCAGGGGCGACGACTGTTACGACCAGACCCCGCTTGAGCAGCCGGGCGCGGCTGTGATGATGCTGGAGGGCGGTACGATAACCGTCAATGAGTACTTTACAATGCGAATGATGTACTTAGGCTGCGGTGACCCCGCTCTCATTACAGAGTGGCCCGATGCGAACGGCAATTTGAGCGTTTCGGGCGACGGGACGCTGATAATCAACGGCGATGCAACCGCACAGCTCCAGCACTACGTCTCCGAGGGCTGGATTACCGCCTACGGCGAGTTGTACGACCCCTGTAACCCGTTTGACGCAAACGTCTGGTATCAGCCGGGAACCGACTCCAATAACTTCTGGATGCCCAAGCGGGCATCGCTGCTTATCGACTACGACATACGCAACGCGGGAAAGACCACGTTGACGGCTGTTCTGCCCAGCCGGGGCGAGGCACGCAATTTCAATCCGCCTTATGGTGCACAGGGCGTCGGCCTGACACCGGTGCTTAGCTGGTCGCCCGGCGACTATGTGGCGTACGGCGGCGAATACCTCGGCGCGCCGAATGCCCAGAAGGGCAACGGTCACCACGTATTCTTCCACACCGACAAAAGCTATGTTGATGGCGCAAACCTGAACTATCCGACAGGCACGGCTTACGGCCACATCGTCGGGGCGCAGGACGCCAATTCCCTCGACATCGCACCGTATATGCCCGGCGGCAAACTCGATCTGGATACAACGTACTACTGGATGGTTATGGAGGTCAACGATGCCAATGCGACGGCCAACCCGTGGTTCTGGAAGAGTACGGCTCATTCGTTCAGGACAGTCGGCGGCGGCCCGGCGAACCCGAACCCGGGCGACGGCGCAGTGCTCGACTACTATCTCGGCGATTCTCTCGAAGCCGACCTGAGCTGGTCGCGGGGTTACTATGCCGCCGGCGTGAACGGCCACGACGTCTATTTCGGCACCGACTTTGACGAGGTCAACGATGCCAACCTGTCTTATGACCCCGCCGGGACGTATCAGGGCCGACAGACTGTTCAAACGTTCAACGTAACCGACCTGCTGCTGGGACATACCTATTACTGGCGGGTTGACGAAGTGAACCTGGCCGGACCACCCCCTTATCTGTGGAAGGGCCCGGTCTGGAGCTTTTCGGTTGCGCCGTATCGCATCGTCGAAGACTTCAGCTCCTATGCAAATACTACGGCACTGCAGGCGGCCTGGCAGGCAAACCTCTACAATCCGCCCTGCTCGAGCAACTTAGACGGCGGCTGGGTTGAGCTTGACAGAGGGATGATGATGTTCGTCTATGACAATAATGATGACTGGTATGGCAACGACTGGTTTTCGGAGGCGAGGTACACATATACTGTGCCGGCAAACTTCACTCAGGGCGATACCAGCAAGGATGCCAAGGCCCTGCAAATATCCCTCAAGGGACTTCCCAACAACAGCGACGACCCGAATTACGACAGGATATATATTGCCGTCGAGGACAACGGCGGTAATATCGCAGTGGTTTACCACGACGACCCGATTGTCCAGACGAATATCGACATGCAGCAGTGGGATATTGACTTTAGAGAGTTTAACGGCGTGAGCATGACAGCCGTCAAGAAGGTCTATGTTGGTTCCGGTATCAGATGTAATCCGCGTAACAATGGCACCGGCGGTGACGGCATCGTGTGGTTCGACGATTTGCGTGTATATATCCCGAGATGTCTCGGCACGCCGGGCTACAGGCAGCCCGGCGACCTGAACGGCGACTGCGTTGTTAATATCCAGGATATGCAGAGTATGTCGAACGACTGGCTTGCCGCTGACGAGCTGGCCACGGCATCCGACCCGGGAACCGACGGCCTGGTGGTTCACTACACCTTTGACGGCGCAGCGGGCTCGACCATAACCGATTCCTCGTCCAACGGCTATAACGGGACATCTATGTACAACTACTCGGACCCGAACTTTATTTCTCCAGTTGATAGAGATTGCGACGATCCAAATCGCGACCCGAACACTCCATGTTGTCCCGACAGCCCGTTCTATGACCCTGGTAATCCGTACTGCAATCCGGATTACCCTAATGAGCCAAATGTCTTCACGGTGCTTATTGATACGGCGTGGGATCCCTGTGGGTTCGACGGTGGGTGCATTGATTTTAATACGATTGCAGACCAGAATGGGTTTGGTGTCTCCGTTCCCAACGAAGTATTCTCGCAGATTGACAAGCAGATAACGATTGCCCTTTGGCTGAAGTGCCCGGCTGGGCATCCGATGAAAACCGAGTGGTACCCGCTGCTCAGTGGCAACGAGCCTAACAACGAGGACCCCAACAACACCGTGGTGGCGTTGCAAATTTGGGCTCCCACTCCGGATTACGGATTTGGGACCGGCCATGTGCACTGGAATGTGGCGCAGCAGGGCCAGCCCACTGACGTCGCCCAGTTTAATCCCGGGGACGAGGGCTTTGTAGGGCAGTGGAACCATTATGTCTTTATCAAGAACAATGATTTGAGTACAGCTAACGATCCGAATCTTGATGATCCGAATACGCAGACTATCTGGCTCAATGGGGTTCGCCAGGATGCGCAGACGGATGTCAATAACCCGATTCCCAACCCCACGGATTTCTGGATTGCTTCGCGGAACGCATTCTCAGGTTTCTGGAAAGGCAAGATAGACGACTTCAGGGTTTACAACCGCGTTCTGACACACGGTGAGATTGTGTATTTGGCCGGTTACCAATCGAAGTATTACCCGCTGGCCTCACTGGCCAATATCTATGGCAACGAGCAGGACGGCATGGAGCCGCAGGGACAGCGCTCGGTCAACTTCAAGGACATAGCGACACTGGCTAATGACTGGATGAATGCGGATATGTGGCCCTTAGGGACATCACCGTAATTGCTGTTGTTTTGAATTTGATTAACATCGGGCCTGCGCTGTTTGTCCGGCGCAGGCCCTTTCGTTTGGTATTCGCCTGCCCTGAGCTGCAAACTGCATCAGCGATTGAGCGATACCGTAAGGCATGGCTGGCGCCATTTGCGATTTGAAATCATCAATAATCAATCGGCAATACGGCCTTGTTTATTCGTGGCGCAAAGCCGAGATGGGGTCCATATTGGCGGCGCGGTAGGCGGGATACAACCCGAACGTTACTCCGACCGCCCCCGAAATGCCGAACGAAAGCAGCAGTGAGCCGGGCGTTATAACGGTCGGCATATTTCCGAAATACGTGACTAAGTAAGGTATGGCCGAGCCCAGAAGAATGCCCAGAATACCGCCGGCGAATGTCAGGATTAAGGTCTCGGAGAGGAACTGAAAGACAATGTCTCTTTTTTTTGCGCCGAGTGCCCGGCGGATGCCGATTTCCCGGGTCCGTTCACTGACGGTGGCGAGCATTATGTTCATAATGCCTATGCCGCCGACGACAAGGGAAATCGCTGCAATAGAGCCGAGAACGATGCTGAAGATGCGCTGAGTACGCCTTGCCTGTCGCAGCAGCTCGAGCGGCACGATTACCTGGTAGTCGTTTTTCTTGTGAAATCGACCCAGCAGGGTATTGATGATTTCGCGTGTCGGAATGACCTTATCTATCCCTGCGACCTTTATGATTATCTCCTGCAACTCGACCTTCTCGGCGCTCATACCGCTTTCGCCGCTCAACTGTACGGTGGTTTCACCGAAACGGTCCTTGACGGTCGGCAGTGGAATGTAAATGTTGCCCGCGTTTGCACCTGCCCGGCCCTTCGTTTCGGCCTGCTGTTCGGTCCCGTTTCCTGCTGAAACGGGGCTCCGGGTGCTGACGACACCAACGACCCTGTAATAATCGCTGGCTATTTTGACGTCCTGGCCGAGCGGGTCGTCGAAAGCGAACAGCTTATCCATCACGCTTTCGTCGATGACGCAGATGTCCTGCTTGTATATCAAGTCCACAGAGCTGAGAAAGCGCCCCGTCAGAAGGCGGACCGGGGCTGTTTCGAGATGCCACGGGACGGTGCCGATGACCTCGACCGGGACTTTACGGTTGCGATACCACCCCTGCTGCGAGAGTCTTCTCACGGGTACTACCACCTGGACGTTCGGTATGCCGTTGCGAAAGCGTTCGGCGTCGAGATACGTCAAACCATACTCCTGGAGACTTTGTTCGGCGCTTGTTGCCGTTTGACTTTCAGGCGGCTTAGCGGTTTTTACGATGATATTCAAGCTGCCAAGCCGGGCTATTTGCTCCTGTGCGTGCCGGCTGGCGCCTTCGCCGATTGCTAACATTGCAATAACCGAGGCGACTCCGAAAATTATGCCGAGGGTCGTCAAAGTCGAACGCAGACGGTGTATCCACAAGCTTTTGATACCTAACTTGACCGTTTTTTTAACCCGAAAAAAAAGCATAATGTTTCACCGTTCTTGGGTTTCTTTTTGCATTCGGCCGTCCAACAACCGGATTTCCCTTTCCGAATGCCGGGCGATGCCCTCGTCGTGCGTGATTACAATCAGGGTCTTGCCTTCTGTGTGCAGGCGGTTGAGAATAGCGAGAATGTCCGCCCCGCTCTCGGAATCCAGGTTCCCGGTCGGCTCATCGGCGAGGATTAGCAGCGGGTCGTTGGCCAGGGCGCGGGCAATGGCGACTCGCTGCTGCTGGCCGCCGCTCAGCTCGGTGGGCCGATGTCTGAGCCGGTCGCCGAGACCTACCATTTGCGCCAGCTCTTTTGCGCGGGCGGCGCTTTGGTGTTCGGAAACACCCTGATAATACATAGGAATTTCAATGTTCTCTATTACGTTGAGCTGTGAAATTAGATTGAAAGACTGAAACACGAAGCCAATGTATTGGCCGCGTATGAACGACAGCTCGTCGTCGTCTAACAAAGAGACGTCTCTGCCCCCGAGCAGATACCTTCCGCTTGTCGGCTTGTCCAGACAGCCAATCATATTCAGCAGTGTCGATTTGCCCGAACCGCTCGGTCCCATTACCGCCACGTATTCACCCTTTTTAACGGTCAGCTCAATCTCGCGCAGCACCTTCAGCTCCACCTGTCCAAGCCGGTAGTTCTTGCAGAGCCGCTCAAAGACAAGGATTGAACCGTCACTATCGAAATCAGGTTTTTTGAGGATTTCCTCCATTGTTCTTCACGTATCGAGAACCGTTTTTCTCTTGATTTATTATTTGCGAGGCCCTTGCCGCTGCGGCCCGGCCCGGCCTTGCCCGTCCGCACCCCCCGGCGGTCTCTCTTGCTGTCCGTCCCTGCGGTTTTTCCTGAACTGCTCCATTTTCTTTTTTGTCGCTTCGTCCAGCTTGCCGTCCTTCATCATTTGCCTGAACTGCTCCATTCTCTTCTTTGTTTCCTCATTCGGCTCACCGTTCTGCATCTCTCTGTGCCGCTCGATTTTCTTATCGCTGCCGGTCTCGTTCTGCATCCGGGCTGGTGAGGCGGGCTGCTGATTTTCGTTCTCTTCGCCTTGCGGCTGTGATTGTTCTTCGGTCCCGGATATCACTTCGGTTATTCGGGGTGGATTCATCAGAACCCGTTCGCCCGGCTGCAGCCCTTCGAGAATCTGGACGTATGTGTCGTTGAATGCACCCGTCTTTACTTGCCTTTCGGTGCTCTTCTGTGAGGCGGTTACGTAACAGACCTTTTTGCCCCCTCTGTTCGCGACAACCTGGACGGGGACAATCAGAACGTCTTTGAGATGGTCAACAAGCACCTCGACTTTTGCCGACATACCGGGTTTGAGAAAATCGTGCGTCCCTTCAATGCTGACCTGTGTGGTATATACCTTGACGTCCGGGCTGAGCCAGCCGCGCTGCTGGTCGGGCAGCGGAGCGACCTTGAGCACTTCGCCCTGGAATGTCTCATCAGGGAAGGCATCCATTATTATCTTTGCTCTCTGGTCCGGCTGTACCTTGTCAACGGACGATTCGTGTACGTTGATTTCCGCCATCATTTCAGACGTATCGGGAAGCTGTATGATTGTCTGTCGCTGATAGACCGTCTCGCCGGCGGCGATTATGCTTGCACCTCTGTACCTCCTGTACTGGTCCCCGCTCGAGCCGTACACAACCAGGCCCGGCGCAGGCGCCTTTATCGTGCAGGCCTTAATTTGCGCCTTGGTCTTTGCTAAACGGTTTTTTCGCAGATTGAACCTTGCCTCGGCGCTTTTCTTCTGCGCAAAGGCCTGAGCGAGCTTCGAGCGTGCGCGGGCCTGCGTCCGGTCGAGCTCGCGTCCGGCTTCGTAATAGTCGCTGAGCAGCTTTTCGGTCTGCTTGGGAAACTCGTAGAGCATCCACAACTGCAGTGCCGTGTCGGCCTGGGTCTTCTGAACCCCGAAACGCTCCATTTCGAGCTCGTCGCCCTTGAGTTCCAGTTCCGCCACATAGTTGGCGTCGAAAAGCTCCTGTGTCCCTTCCAGCTTGAACTCGGCCCGGGCGCGGTTCAGCTCGGCTAACCGAATCTGGTCGGTCAGCTCGCGATGTTTCTGCGAGGCCTCTCCGCCAAGATTATTCGGGTCGCTCAGAAGCGAACTTACGTCGACGACGCCGGTCGTAGGACCGCTTGCGTCCGATACGTCGTTGGCCCCCCGAACCAGCTCGCCCGCAATCTCCGCCCCAAGGTATTTCTTGAAGTCTATCAGGGCAAATTTTACCTTGAGCATTGCAGCCGTGACGTCACTTTCATTCTGCTTTACCCGGATGTCGTATGCCTCTGTCGCCTCTTTATAGCTTGCCTCGGTGCTGGCGAAGTCAATCTCCCTCTGAGCCAACTGCTCATCGAGGTCGCCGGAGTCAAGTTCGCAGAGTATCTTGCCGTTGTTGACGTCCTCGGCGGTTACGTAGCTTCCTTCGGGTACGATGCTTATTATTGTGGCCCGTCCTTCAACCTCGGATTTGAGGTCGATTGATTTTTGCGCCTTTATGTTTCCGCTTTCGGTAACGGTGATGGGCAAATCGTCACGGCGGACGGTGAAGGTGCGCAGGTTTTCGCTTTGGGCCGAAGAGCCTGCCTTCCTGCCGGAAGCCATCAGCATCCCCAGCACTATCAACACTACGGCGGCGCCACCGACCGGAATAAACCAGCGGCGTTTGGCCGATTTCGATGCCCCCGGGTCCCTGCCCGTAATTTTTCCCGTATCGTTTTTTTTCATCTATTGAATCTCACTATTCCCTGGAATGGCAAGGCCATGTCTTTTTTCACCTTGCCGGCTGTCGGTTTTTGCATACCCGGCCCACATTCCGTCGGGTTTGACATCCAAGATACCAACATCGCGGTAAAAGCTCAAGTTTGCGACAGCGTGCCTTATCAACGCGCCTGTGAGCTGGTTCTGAGCCGCCAGCAGTGCATCCTGCGCCTCGAGCAGGTCTCTTGTCTTGGCCCTGCCCGATTTCAAGAGCACGGGCATATTCTTTACCCTTTCCTCGGCCAACATAAGGGCCTTTTCCTGCGTAATATACTGCTCAGCCGTCGCCTTGAGCTGGCGATGTGCCTGGCGAACCTCCAGAACGACCGTGTCAATGTCGTTATTGTGCGTCCGCCGCTGCTGCTCCAAAGCTATAAGCGCCTCACGATAGGCGTTACGCTGCAGCTTCCTGTCGAGCGGCAGGTCGGAGTCAAGCCCAAGCTCGTAAAGCCCCTCATTAAACTGCAACTGCGTAAAATTCGTTTCTTCCCTTGAGCTTACATTTGTGCTTGCGACAATGTCGAGCTGTGTTCCAAGACCCTCGGCGCTCAGCACAGCGTTTCGTACCGCATCGTCGATTTTGTCCGCACTCGTGGCCAGGTCAAGACGTCTCTGCAGGGCGGTCTCGACCGCTACTTGTGAAGTATAATTCGGCTCGCTTACGCCCGTTTGCTGTAACGCCTCTAATTCTTTCTGGTCTAACTCCACATTTGCGTCGGTGTGCAGGGCCAGTTTTAGCTTGAACCTGTCGAGGGCCAGCTCGTATTTCTGCACCGCCGACACGTAGCTGTCGTACGCATCGAGCTCGCGCTGTTTTGCCTGGTCCACCTCGAAGGGGGAGGTCCGGCCGGTCCGGGTCTCCATCTTTGCCTGCTTGCTGAATTCCTGCCTTCGCTTATAGTTGTTTTCGGCGTTGGTTACCGCATCTCTCTGCTGCAGAACGCCGTAATAGTCATCCACTATCGAGACCACAAACGTCTTTCGGTAACGGTTGAAGCCCCTTATCGCATACAGAACATTGCGCTCGGCCTGGGTCAATTCCTCCTGCGCCACCTTTCCTGCCCGATTTCCCAGCAGGGGTATCGTTATACTCGCACTAAGAACCGAGCCGAGCGACGTTCGCGGGTCGCCTGTAAGGTATCGCAGCCATTCCACGGCCAGGCCCGTGCTGACCCGGATACCGTTGCCTAACAACTGAGTCTTCTTTACGCCTATACCCGAATCCCCACTGCCTGTCGTGCCCGTTCCGATGCTCAGGTCGTCGCCTTCCGCGTCTTTGGCGTATTGCGAGTCAATGGTTCCAAACCAGCGCATCGCGTATTTGTGCCGTGTGCCGGTCAACTTAAGAGCCGAAAGGTATAGCGATTCCTTACGGCTCTGGTAGTCGCGATTGTTTGCGGTTGCTATAGCGACGGCCTGTGCTAAAGCAACAACGCCTGAGGGCGGTACGACATTTTGTACCTGTATGTCGTTTGGTGAGGGTATGTTGCTGTCGCTGATGGTGTAGTTTGCTTTCCGGCCGAAGCCGGCCTGCCACTTGCCGTCGATAATGTTATAGACCTCCTTGTCTGCGTCGGCCTTGTGGAACTGGGGGCTGCAACTGCTTAGCAGGCAGGCAGTTAGCGCTGCCGTCAACGCAGAACAGAACACATATACCGCTCGATATCGACAATACATCTACCCGGCCTCCAAGTCAGCCGAAACTGTGCAGGTTAACCCCAATTTACGTATGTATCTCATTATACTATAATAGCTTACGGGAAAAAAGCTTAAAACGCCCTCAGTACGATAAACAACGATAATTCAGTACGTGCTGTATTGGTCCTATGTTCTGTAATACCCGAAAAACGCCGAAAATGCGCAAAAGCCGGCGATAACAGACCCCGGCACACAAAACCTATCCTGTACATACTTAAAAGACGTTTTGAAGTGGAAGTCTATTGCGGGAATTTTGAGATAGCCCGGCGGTGATGAACAGCTCGACACGGTCGGTTTTGTCAATGATTGCGAGGGCTGTGGGGGGTGTTTAGT
>CAZPDW010000082.1:0-9380 GCA_964585535.1 uncultured Pirellulales bacterium | reverse complement strand
AGGCATTGCTGTCAACACCAGAGGTATCGGCGGTGTTCAGGGGTTGACGTTGACGAGCTTGCGGATGCCGTAGCTTCTGCCGATGAGGATATCAGCAGCGGGCAGCTGCTCGCGGGGTATGACCACTTCGGGGTTGTCCAGCTCGAATTCGACGACATCGTATTTTGAGCCGGGGTCCAATTTCTGCGCGGTGAGGATATCAGCAATAGAGTGGATTTTCATCCCGTTGAAGTTTTTGACGACGAGCCGGCCGAGGTCCTTGTAGCCGAGATTGATTTGGGCCGGCAGGACGTAGCTGAGTATGACGATGTCACGGCGTTCGTCGGTCGGTTTGAAGGCCAAATCGCGGTAATAATGGTACAGATGGGGCGTAACCTTGCCGGCCCAGCCATGGCCCCAGCTTGTCAGATAGGGCCTGGTCAGCCGCTGAAAGACGAAGCCGCCGGTGACAATATACTCGGGCCGGCGGTCGTATTCATAATATGGGATGAGCATCTGCTGAGCGCTGAAGTTCTCGGCTTTGACGTCAACCTTCCGGCGCGTGCCGTCTCGCCAGATGTCAAACTTTATATTATCGCCGATTTTATGCGTTCCGAGGAGGTGATGAAAGAAGATTCGGCTGTAGAGCGGGTGCAGAAATCTGCTGTGGGCGTCGATTTGCCTGCCGTCGATTGCGAGTATTACGTCTTTTGCCCTGAGCGAATTTCTGCCGGTTCCCAGCGTGTGAACGTCGGTGACGAGACAGCCGTCTTTGATTGTTGGCGGCATTTTCAGAAAGGAGCGTACGGCGGGGTCGATAAGCTCGGTCGTCGTAAAACCGGCGACGGGTACGGAGTGGTAGTCGCCGTCGCGGGCGTCGGCGAGGAAGTTGTTGATTGTTACCGCCGGCACTAAGGCCGCCTGTTTTGTGCCGCTGCTCCAGCAGGCGATACCGATGGGCGTCCGGCCGTCACAATAGAACTGTCCGCTGCCCGTCTCGTTGGAGGTGTTGGTGACGATGTAATTGAGCAGATATGCAAAGGATACGGTTGACCGGCGAACTCTTGCACGGTCGAGATAACCCTGGCCCGTTTCGAGATTTCCCTGTTTGCTGAGCCAGTAGTAATTGAGCTTTGCGCCGCGGCGAAACTTTTCGACGAACTTAACCGGTATGAGAGGTTCGGCCAGGGCGTTCGGGTCAAGGTGAAGCAGTGCGAGGTTTGTTTCGTAGTCGATAATTTTTATGGTTGCGGGGATAAATTCGTTCTGGCCGAACCGATAGACCTTGATGAGCCGGGCACCGGTAAGGTTCCAGGCGGTGGTGATTATGTCGAAGCGGCCAACAGCACAACCGAGGCCGCGCTTTTGCTGAACGTCGGTGAACTTCCAGGGTCGAAGCTGGTCAAAGGGATAAGACGATATATTGAGATAGACCAGCGACTGAGTCATCTTCTCGCGCATACCCGAATCGCCCGGCTGCGCCGCCGCACGGCAAACAAGGCAGCTTAAAATGCAAACCGGCAGAAGAAAACGGCAAACGGTTTTTTTTCTCACGGCTGTGGCTCCAACATCGCCTGCTCGGGAATGTCATATTTTTTCAGTATGAGCTGCTGAGTGGTTTCGGCCAAGGCGGCATCAATGATGAGGGGCCGCTGAACAGACATAAATCGTATAGTGTAAAATTGAACAACCGGCTGTTCGAATGCGTGATAAACGTCATCGAGGGAATGAATTTCGGCTCCATTTACGCTTTCGAGGACCTGGCTTTTGAAGCCGGCGGCGTAGGCGTTGGCCTCATCGGGCATAATCTTGCTCAGGACGACGTACTCTTTTCGCTGCCTGTCGGTATTAAGCTGTATGGAGTTCTGGAACAGGTACCGCAGCTCAAAAGGGATATTTTCGAGCCAGTCCGGCCCGGCGGTCTCAAGCAGATTGCGTGTGGCGGGCACAAATACCAGGCCTGCGAAACAGACATAGCGAGGCGTTTTGTCATACTGCCTGGCATACTCGAACACGGGCCTGTTAAGCGCAACGGTCGCGGCCGCTTCGGTCAGTTTGCCCTGACGATAAAACGACAGCCGGACCGTTTCACCGATTTGTCTGGTCTCGACGGCTTCGGAAAGGCCGAGCCGCAGTCCGTAAATCTCGACCCTGCCGTCGTTGTCTATGTCGTAATCGTCTATTCGCGTCAGGACGTCGCCGGGCCGAAGTATCGACTCGGCGGAACTGTGCATAAGGGTTTGAATTACGACCACGCCCTGGGCGTCCGGGGGGACATTGAGATAAGCTTTGTAGCCGGGGCTGTGCAGGCCCGGGTAGAGGATAACGCCGAGCGAGCCGAACCCGTCATATTTGCCGTCTTCGATATCGGTGAGGAAGTGTTTTATGACGGTTGTGGGAATCATATATCCGATATTTTCGGCCTGCCGCAGTCCCTGGAAGGCGACGCCGACGACCTTGCCGTTTTGGATTACCGGGCCGCCGCTGTTGCCCGGGTTTATTGCGGCATCGGTTTGTATTACCAGGTGCGAGTCGGCCCTGGTGTGGGCGTAAGCATCCATTTGCACCCTGGAGACGACGCCTTCGGTGACGGAGATGCGTCGGCCGCCGACGGGAAAGCCATAGGTCGAAACGGTGGTGTTGAGCTGCGGGATACCGGCAAGGTCCAGGGCGACGGTATCGTCAAAGAAGGTCGGGTCATCGATGGTGAGGAGCGCCAGGTCGCAATCGTGGGCAAGAAAAGCCACTTTCGCGGGATACTTTTTGGCGACATTTTCCTTTTGCAGTTCGAGGTATTTGTTATTGCTGACGTTATGGGCGTTTGTGAGGACGCGGCCGCCCTCAATGACAAAGCCCGAGCCGAGGCCCTGGGTCATCATCTTCTGTTTCCAGGGTGCAGAGTAGTCGAAGTCCTGGCCGACGCTTCTAATCATTACCACGGAGCTGTCGAGTCCGACGTCCGCCTCGGCGGGCAAGTCCTGTGCAGCGGCGTCGCCGGGGGCGGTGAAAAGTACTAAAAGGACAAATACGCAGAGAAGATTTACTATTTTCAATTTACTATTGGCTATTTGAGCAAGCTGGTTCGGCAATAGTAAATAGTAAATATTAAATAGTAATTTTTTCATTGGGCCTGCTCCTTTAGCTGCCGGGCCTTTTCGAGCAGCTCTTCGGAGCTGATTTGCTTTTTCGGCTCAAGCTCGAACGTCCACTCGTATGAGTCAACGATTCTTCTCGGATTGAGCACCTGTGCGAAAAAGTCGAACGGGAAATAATCGTACCAGGGACCTTTGAGCATGCGGTGCGTCTTTAAGGTTTCGTATCCGGCTTTGCTGATGGTGACGTTGTAGTCGCCATACCAGTTGAACGAGACCGTCGCCGGCGACAGCCCTATTTGTTCATCGTTTAGATTAACAAGTGCTCCCTGCGGCCTGGTGTTTATCGTAAGCTCTCTCTCGACACAACCGCCCAACAACAAAAAGCATGCGATGCCAACCGCCGTACGAAACAAATTCTGTTTTCTCATAGCCAAAGCCCTCTTTACCGACTTATCCGTCATTATAGGCCAAAACGGGAAATACTAAAACCAAAAAAAATGGCTTGGGGGTAAAATTGCGTAGTGCGTATTGCGTATTGCAATCGGCAATCGCCGACGGGCGCGTATCAGCCGAGCAGGTTTTCGCGGTACCAGTGTATTGCCTTTTGCAGGCCGGCCCTGAAGGCGACTACGGGCTTATAGCCAATCAAGTCTTTTGCGAGTGCAACGTCCGCGAGGGAGTGTTTCACATCGCCGGGACGCGGGTCGGTATATATGGACTTGACGTTCTTGCCGAGGATGTCATTAATCATAGCGATAATCTGATTGACCGTTACGGCCTGGCCGCAGGCGATATTTACGACCTGTCCTTCGGTTTTTTTTGCATTAGCGGCCAGCAGGTTGGCCTGTACGACATTGTCGATGTAGGTAAAGTCCCTGCTCTGCTCACCGTCGCCGTAAATGGTCGGCGGTTTGTCTCTGAGGATAGCCGTGGCAAAGGCGGGTATGGCGGCGGCATACTGGCTTTCGGGGTTTTGATGCGGGCCGAAGACGTTGAAGTACCGCAGAGAGATAGTTTCGAGACCGAAGACCTTATAGAAAACCGAGCAGTAGTATTCGCCAAAGAGCTTTGCGGCGGCGTATGGCGAGAGCGGCTGGGCGGGCATCGTTTCTACCTTGGGCAAAGTCGGCGTATCGCCATAGGCCGAGGAGCTGGCTGCATAGACAAAACGCTTTATGCGGGCATCGCGTGCGGCCAGAAGCAGGGTAAAGGTAGCATCGACACAGTGCTTATGCGTCGCAGCCGGGTCATCAACGCTGCGAGGCACCGACGGCAGGGCGCCCTGATGGAGGACCACGTCGATATCCTTCATAGCGCCGCGGGCGATGTGCTCATCGCCCATATCGGCCTGTATGAACTCGATTTTATCGATAATGCCGGCGAGGTTGGCTTTTTTACCTGTGAGAAGATTATCGACGACTCGTACGAAACATCCCTCTGAAATGAGTTTTCTGCAGATGTTTGAACCGATGAATCCGGCTCCGCCGGTTACCAGGAATCTATTCATTAAACACCCCATATAAATAGCAAATATGAAATAGTAAATAGCAAATAGTAAATATTAAATTTCAAATCGGGCGGGCAAGCTGGAGCTTCTGGTACTGGCGGTATGACCTGAACTGCTCACGGAAATAGCCACCCTTTAAGGTCTTGACGCCGAGCAGCACACAGCCGGTTATTTTAGCGTCCACGGTCCTTAATTCGAGTATCGTTCTGATTGCAGCGCCTCTTCTCGTGGCCGCGGCATTGAGCACGAGAATGGTACCGTCAACGCACCTGGCAAGTATTTTGGTCTCGCTGACGAGCAATACGGGCGGGCCGTCAAGGATGACATAATCGTAGTTTTGGCGCTGCTGCTGTATCAACTGCTCGAGCCGGGGTCCGCCGAGCAGCTCCGCCGGGTTGGCAGGCATCTGTCCCGACTCGATTACGTTAAGCCCTACAATGCCGCTGGCCCTTACAACGCGGGCTATATCACACTGGCGCAGCAGGAAATTACTCAGCCCAAACGGCTCTTTTTCGCTCCCCTGCGGCTGCGACTGCCGGCGAGGGAATATGTTATGCAGGTTAGGCCTTCTGAAATTGGCGTCGATGAGCAGCACCTTCTTATCGTCGGCGACGAGGGTTATTGCGAGATTGACCGCTACGGATGTCTTCCCGTCTGCGGCCACTCCGCTTGTTACCAGCAGTGTTTTAGTGGATTGCGGGTTGGTCGAAAGTCTCAAATTGGTGCGGAACCGCCTGTAGGATTCGCTAATGATAGAATACGGGGCCTGACGGACAACCAGCGCCAGGTCAATACCCTCAATTTCGTCGTCCTCGGCGGCGTCGGGAATCATGCACAACAGCGGTATGTGCAGATACCTGGCGACATCCCGGGGCGTGCGAACGAGGTCGTTGAGCAATTCAATCAGGAACGCAAGCCCGACACCAAGCATCAAACCCAGCATTGTGCCTCCGGGCAGGAATATCTGCCACTTAGGAAAGCTTGCCTCCAGCGGTTCCGGAGCGTTGGCGACGTACTGAACCTTGGGAGTTTCGGGGTCGTCGTGTATTATCCTGAGTTTGGCAACCTGCTCCTTTATCGAATCGAGCATTTTCCTTCTCTCGTCCCTTATGGCAACCCGCTGCTGGTACTGGGCGCGAGCCAAATCAAGCTCCTTCTTCTGAGCAATTGTCTCATCACGCATTTTTTCCAGCCCTTCAAGGCGTTTTTGCATCGTAATAAGCATATCCTGTGCATTTCGCAGGTTTGCCTGCCGCGTTTGGTCGGCAATTGCGGCCTTCCTTATCGCTCTTTCTTCTTTGATGCCTGTTATGAACTCACGTATCTGTCGTACAATACGGTGATTTTCGCCGAATTTCGCCAGGGCGCTGGCAAGGGCCGAATGTCGCAGCGCAAGCTGCTGGGCAAGCATAGTCATCACAGGGTCACGCTCAATCTGATGCTCCACCTGTACCTGAACCGGCCCGGTGGCCTGCACCTGCAGCCGCTCTATGGACGACTGTGCCTGACTTATGTTCATTACCAGCTCGTTCTGTTGCATCTCCAGGTCGCTCAGCTTCCCTTCGATGACCGGCCGGAAGGAATGTTCCTCGAGGTCTGTAAAACCATATCTTTTGCGGATGTCATCAAGCGATTTTTCGGCGACGTCCAAATCCCCTTTGACTCGCCGCCGCTGAGCTTCAAGACCGGCCAGTTTCGTTGTTACTTCCTCTCTTTTCTTGCCCCCCTGCGTATTCAGGAACAAGGCGACCATCTCATTGACTATCAGGGCGGACTCTTCCTTGTCCCTGCAGGTCATCGAGACAATAATAGAATCGCCGTCTCTCTGGGGAGATGCGCCAAGATGTTTTTTCAGGTCTTTGACGGCTTTGACGATTCGTTTTGACTTGATGTCACCGAAATCCTGAAACCATTTTGTCTGCTGAATCTTATCTTTCGAGAGCAGCGACTGGAGGGTATTCTGGCTTCTCAGCAGGGCGGCCATTGACAGCCGATAGCCGTATTGAATATCCTTGGCTACAATGGGCATCTGGATAATGGTGGGGTCTCTTTGCACGGGCGGCAGCACTCTTATGAAGGTCTGGGCGGTATATCTCGGAGCATACCTCTTCAGAAGAAACCAGCTCCCCAAACCGGAACACAAACCGAACACGGTCAGGCCGATAATAAGCCAGATGTGCCTCCGGAGTATTCCGAATATCTCTTTCGGCGTCAAACCCGCCGGAGCCGGACGCCCGGCCGGGACAGGTCTTCGACCTGCAGGCCCGGCTTTTGGCCCCAAAGTTATGTGTTCCTGGTTGTTCACAACTTTTTCCGCCCTATCGTTTCAGTCTCGTAATATCAGAGGTCAGCCGGTCCTTAACGGGTTTCGATATATTGTCGCCGCCGGCTTCCAGTGCCTGCTCATAAGCGGCAACGGCCTGGTCAGTCTGGCCCAGTTTCTCATATATCTGGCCCGCATGCTCATACACGTCAAGCGGCACCTGCGAACCCTGCGTCTCATACTGCTGCAAAGCAGACTGTACAGTCTCGGATGCCTTGGAGTATTCACCTCTTTTGTAAAGCACATACGCATAAGTATCCAGGAAACCCGGCTCATCCGGCTTCAAATCCACTGCCTGCTTTATGTACTTAAGAGCAACATCAAGGTCTCCATCATTTTCCGCGAGTATGTAGGCCAGATTATTCAGAACACCGGTATTATTCGGCATTTCACGAAGCAGACTTTCGTATTCACTAACGGCCTTCTGGAGATATGTTTTGTCGGAAGTTTTTCTGTACGCCAGAATCAGAACCTCGGTCTTTTTCATAATGCAGTGTAATTTTCGCTGACTGCCCAGTCCGGTAATTTCGATACACTTGTCCACATAATCGAGGGCCTTGTTATATCGGCCTCTCAGCCGCATCAAACCGAACATCATCCAGTTCTCGGCAAAAGAATCCGGCGCCGCCGCAAGTCGCTCGCTGCAGAGCTTCTCGGCTTCGTCAGGGCCGAGCAGTGAATACGTTTTCTGAAGAATGTTCGTAACCTGCTTCTCGTCGGAACCGGCCTTTTCGATGGCCTTTCGGCAGTATTGCACTGCGTTTTCCTTGTCTCCAAGCTTCAACCGTCCCTGCGCCATTCTGAAATAGGCGATGGAGGCGAAGTCACTGTCCACGTATTTAGCCGCCTGTTCAAAGAGCTTGCCCAGCTTTCCGCCCTGAAGGAGTGTCTGTAGATAGCCGGCGAAGGCATCCCTGTCGCCGTTTCCCTGTTGAATGCTTTTCTGCCAGGCCCGTTCAAAGAGCTGCTCTGCCTTAGGGAGGTCCTTGGTTGACACTGCAAAGCCGGCCGCCCTGTTAAGCCAGAAGATACTGTCGGGCATCTTTTCCAGTGTCTCCTGATAGAATTTTTTAAGGACATCGGTTTTGCCAAGGCGCCAGTAGAGCCCTTCCAGCAATACCCTTGCCTGCCGGGGGGCCTGCGGATTTTCAATTGTGCTTTCGAGCTCGGTTATGGCGTCTTCCACCCGCCCGTTTCGTAAGTATGCCCGGGCCAGCTCGACCCTTGTAATCGGCTCGTCCGACAGCAGCCGGCTTTTCCTAAGGTCGGCCACCGCTTGGTCGTAGTTCGCCAGCAGGCGATTGATCTGACCCCTTAACTTCCATCCGGTCGCGCTTTCCTGCTCGACTTCGAGATACCTGTTTGTCTGTTTCAATGCATCCTGCAGTCGTCCCTGACTCATAGCCAGCCAGGCGCCGAGCAGCATTCCCCGCGGCTCGCCGGGGTTCTTCTCCTGAAAACTCTTTAATTTGCTGTCGGCCTGCTTGACAAGCCCGACTCGCAGGAATGCCTGAATTGTCATGAGGTTGGTTTGAACGGTATCTTCAACCGCCAGCAGCTCTTCGGAGTATTTGCTCGCGTTTTCTTTGTCGCCGGTCTGCTCAGCCAGGTATAAAAAACCTTCCAGCACATTTGGGTCCTTAGGATTAGCTTGGTAGGCCTGTTCCAGCACCTTTGCGGCCTTTACGAGGTCTCCGGCTCTGACATGATGACGCCAGAGCAGTTTCCAGTCTCCGGACCCGGATAAAAGCTGCTCGGCCTTATCCTCCCTGCCTATAAGGCGATAGTATTCTCCGCAGGTTTCCAGCAGGTCCTGATTTTCCGGCTCGTAGGTTTTGGCCTGGTCCATCGCCGAGCCGGCAATATCCAGGAACGCTTTTTTATTATCTTCATTATCCTGTTCGAGAGACATTCTTATGGCCATCTTCGCCAGCAGCATAGCATTTGCCATGCTCGGGGCAACGGTTTGCAACCTCTGTCTGACCGCCATAGCCCTTTCAGGTTCCGTGGGACTGATATACTCGGCATAAAAGCTAAGCAGTTGTAAATCGCCGGGGTTCAGGGCGATAGCCCTGTCCAGGGCGGCCCTGGTCTCGAGCCGTTGTGCGGACGAGACATTCCCACCGAGCCGCTGGTTCCGCCTGTACAGGACGCTGGCGAGAGATTTGGCGATGATGCTGTCATCAGGCCTCATCCTCGCCGCCGTCTGGATATCCGCCATTGATGCCTGCTCGTTGGCGAGGGCAGAGTTAATCCTGTGCCTGAGCAGGTATGCGTAGGAGAAGACCGGCCTTTGTTTCAAAACGGCATCTATATCCGAAAGCGCATCGTCGTATTTCTTCATGGCGACGTCGAGTCGGGCCGCATAGAACTTTCCCGAGCAGTCATCAAGATTTTCACGCTGCGCCGTTGAGGCAATCTCCTCAGCCATTTGCATATCTTCACGCATAAGGGCTATGTCAAAAAGAGCGCCTGC
>CAZPDW010000081.1:0-9580 GCA_964585535.1 uncultured Pirellulales bacterium | reverse complement strand
GCTTCGTCGGCATCGACGATGCCCTCGCCTTCAGCAGCCAGTGGCTCCAGGGCTTTTAATCACTCGGCAGGGCGTTACCGGCAGGGCGGTAGCAGTACTCGGCAGGGGGGCACGCTCCAAAAACCCGATAACCGCCCATATCACCCTAACAATCGATACACACCGCAAAATCGCCACAAAAACAGTCCAAATTCAATCACCCCGCCTGTGCTCGTCCGCCACGCCGGTTAACCCCGATGCCGGCTCTGCCGATACTAAAACCGGAGGAATCCTGAGCTAAAGGTGCAAGGCCGCACTCGTTTCTATACATAGGGACAATAATGTCCCCGCTTTTGTTGCTGAGGGCCTATGAGTCAACTGCTCGAAATTATCGGCAGGGCGATGGAGTACGATGTCTCCGACCTGATATGGCAATGGCTTAAAGACGCCAACGAAAAGGAATCGAACGCCGACCGCACCACCCGCCGCCTGCTGGACGAGGTCATCCGGCTCGTCGATTCCAAAAAAACCGAGACCGCCGCAAAGAAGCTCAGTGATTATCTCTCCGTCCAACCCGACTCCGTCCACGCCCGGCTCGCAGCCGCCGCTCTCGCACTCGCAGAAAATAAACTCGAAGATGCACTCTGTCACCTGACCGAAATCTATCACCGCTGCGCCGGCAACGTTATGGCACTCTACGCGCTCGGCCACTGCTGCGAGCGACTGGGCGCCGAAGCGCAGGCCATCGCCTATTATCAGGATTGCCTGAAGTTCAAAAATTACCTCCAGCTGCCACGCCAGCGACTCGCAGCCATCTACTTCAAGAACGGCCAGCTCGAAAAAACCATCTCCCAGTACGAGCTGCTCAGAGACGAATACCCCGACGACATCTCCACGCTGCTCACGCTCGGGTCCCTTCACATCGCCGCCGGGAATTTCGCCGCCGCCGCCGAGGCCTTCAGCACCGCCATACTAATCCATCCCGACAATTTTAGCCCCGACACAAACGAAATAGACCTCTTCACCGACATGGGCGAATTGCAGCAGGCCCTCGACCTCGTGGAATATATGGCCCAGGACCAGCCCGAAAGGCCCGACCTCGTATTACGGCGGGCCGATATCCTCACCGCCCTCGGCGAAAACAACGATGCACTGCTCCAGTACATCCGGGCCGTAAGCATCTGCCCCGATTTCCTCGAGGCAAACATAAAGCTCGGAACACAATACCGCCGAATGAACAGGCCTCGCGACGCCGCACAGCAGTTCAACAATGCGGTCGAGGTCAACAACAGAATCGTGGATGCGTACCTCGGCCTCGCTCTGACGCAGAAGCTGGACTCTAACCCGTCCGATGCCCTCAGAACCCTCGCTCTGGCCGCTGCAATCGACGAAAACTCTCCGCTGCTCTTCGGCGAAACCGCCGTCCTGCAGTTCCATCAGCAAAACTCAATCGATACCCACTCTTGCCCCGACCCACGACTCATCAATGACGTCATAAATGCTCACCGAAAAAATATCCAGCTAAGGCCGCACAACCCCATCCTCTACTACCAGCTCGCAATCCTGCTTATGCGAATCGGGCACATAACCGAGCCGATAACGCTGCTGAAAACCGCCCTTACCATCAACCCAACCTTCGAGCGGGCACGCTCGAAGCTCGCGATATGCCTGCTCGAAACCGATGAGCAGGCCCTTGCGCTTGAAAACCTCACAGCCGCCGACTATCTCTCAGCCGAGATGATAAATCTTCACTACAAGGTCGCACTGCTCTACTGCAACAAACCCAAGTTCGCATCATCCCTGCTCAATCTTACCCGGCAAATCGGCGACAGCGTTTCAGCCGCCGACCCCACACAAAACATATCACTTGTCCTGCAAAACCTCGGCTTGCTGAACAGGGCCTTCGTATCAACGGACAACCTTTTGCACCTCGCCCGGCAGGCAAAAAACTAAGAGACTAAGCGAATACCCCCTCACGGTCTGTCATTGCGAGGCCACCGAAGGATGTTGCAAATAGTTATTTGAGCAGCCCCTGAATTTACTGAATGAAACATAACATATATTATGAGACGTTGGAAATCAAAAATCCGCAATCCAGATAACCTGATTTCCTGACTCCCTTTCTTCAGGACCACGGGACAAAACTCTGCGATTCTCGCATCGTGATGCACTTGCCTAAAATCTCATAGTGCAAAATGGCCCGTTTGAGCGAATCCCGCCCGGAGAAATCCTCCAGAATGCCGGTAAGCCGCTGTCGGCCCGTCTGTACTTCGTGCATCGCTGTCAGGCCCTCGAACGTCGGCTCGCTGAATTCTGGCAGCGGCGCAATATCCGGCTGGGTCAATGCTATCTCGCCACCAGTGCCAATGCCCTTTTGCCCCGTCTCTTTGCCCCGCTGGCCCGTGTGACGAACCGTCGGTCCGGCTGCTGCCGCCCTCGATACGGGCCTCTGTCCGGCAGGAACTCCGCGAACGGGCCGGGACTCCCGCTGTTTCGGTATCATCGGCGGGACCGCCGCCGGCCCCTGCCCCCGTTTTGGCTCTTGTTCCGCCGGCCTGCCCGCTCCTGTATAACGGCGTCTGGCAAGCTCGACGAGCCGGCTCAAGTTCAACTCCACCGGCTCTTCTTCGGCTTCACCGGCCTTTTCATCGCCCTGCTCAGACTGTTTTCGCACCGCCTTTAAGATAATACCCAGAACCCAGAGCCCGGCGATAATTATAATCGGCAAAAATTGAAACCATTCGTTGCCGGTGTCTCGGCGCTGTGCCGCCAAAATACAAGTCAACATATCTCCACATATATCCATTATACTAATAGTCTCAAAAGCTACATACAATTATAAGCATTCTGCCACCGAATACACCTCTTTCTCGCCGCCCGCGGTTTCACGTCCGGCCTATTCCTTCTTCTCCGGCTTGGCAATCGACTCTCTCATCGATGTGTCCGCACCGATATTCCGTATCCGGTAGTAGTCCATAATTCCTAAGTGGCCCTTCTCGAACGCCTCAGCTATCGCCAGCGGCACCTTCGCCTCGTTTTCCACCACCAGCGCCTTCATCTCCTGCTCACGCGCAACCGCCATCGCACGGCGTTTCTCCGCCTCGGCCTTCGCACGACGCATGTCCGCCTCCGCCTGCGCCGCCTGAAGCTCTGCGCCGACGTTCTTGCCAACGTCAACGTCGGCGATATCTATCGATAGGATTTCAAAAGCCGTCCCCGCGTCAAGTCCCTTCGAGAGAACCGCCTTGGATATCTTGTCCGGATTCTCTAAGACGCCCTTGTATGTTATCGCGCTGCCGATTGTCGTGACTATTCCCTCGCCCACACGTGCGATAATCGTCTCCTGCGTCGCCCCGCCGATGAGCCGCTCGATGTTCGCACGCACCGTCACTCGCGCCTTTGCCTTCAACTGAATACCGTCCTGCGCAACCGCATCGACCGTATCTCTGCCCTTGCTTGGGTCCGGGCAATCGATCACCTTCGGATTGACGCTTGTCTGGACCGCCTCGAGAATATCGCGACCCGCCAAGTCGATAGCCGTAGCTGTCTTCAGCGTAAGCTCGATATTCGCCCGGTTCGCGGCAATCAGCGCACGCACCACATTCGGCACACGCCCCCCCGCCAGAAAATGGCTCTCGAGGTCCCGCGTCGTCACTGTCAGCCCCGCCTGAATCGCCGTTATCTTGCTCAATACGATTACCCTCGTATCCACCCGCCGCAGCCACATCCCTATCAGCTCGCTGAACTTAACGTCCGCACGTGATAGTCGCGCTTGAAGCCATAGTCTGAAAAACTTCACCATCAGCAAAAAGAATGTCAGTGCTACAAGGACGATTACCAAAAGTAGCGCCACTGCAACGATTCTCCCCACATCCGCCGCTCCGATGATTGTACTGATTGAGTTATACATCTTTCCGTCCTTTCACTAAGTTTATTCTGCTACACGTACCGTCAATTGCGTGCTCTGAACGCGTATGACTTTTACCTTCTTGTCTTTTTCCACGAACCCGCTCTCGGCCACACACTCTATTCGCCGGCCCGCAAAATCGCACATGCCCACCGGCCGCAGGGGCGTAATCACCGTCCCTGTCTCGCCGAGAAGCTCCTTAAGCTCCGATGTATCCGGCACGGCGTCCCCGTGTTCCCGCTCCGACGGCGTCAGCGTCACACTCTTGCCGAACGATGTCTTCGGGAAAAGCTTATATGCAATTACAATCACCGCCGGTATCATCACCGCCGCAATCACAATGCCAATCCAGCCGACCATCGCACTGTGCTGGAAAAATATCACCACCCCCCCTGCCAGACAGCCAATTGCACAAAGCGATATCAGACCGCCGCTCGGAACGAATACCTCTGCTATTATCAGGCCGGCACAAGCCAGATAAAGAAAAACAGCAAACACAAGCCACCAGTCCATAACACAGTCCTCAGAGCTTACCTTATTCCTTTCGCTCTTTAATCATTTGCTTTCTTTACGATCACTCTGTTGCCGCGAATCTCTATTATCTCCACCGCCGTCCCGCTGTCAAGGAAGTCCCCTTCCGCCACCACGTCCACTACCGCACGGCCGAACCGCGCCTTGCCCGCAGGTCTCAGCTTGTTCGTTACCTCACCGACCTGGCCGCATCGAACGCTCAAACCCTCGCCTTCCGGCGGCGCCGTCATGCTCACCTCCACCTCCGTCCCTTCCTTCGCCGCCGTCGGCGAAAGCACCAATCCGCTTAAAAATGAGAGTTTCGGTAGATATTTTGTCGCAATACAAGCCAGGACGACAAACCCGGTAAATCCGAGGGCCACCGCCCAGATACCGTGAACAAAAAAGTACCAGCTCTCGGGCCCCTCAGGCCACGGAATCGTATCAGGCGGGTTCTTGACCAGCATCCCGAAGAGCCCTGTCAGGATGCAAACAATCCCCGTCAGGCCCGCAATCCCGAACCCCGGAATCAGCAATACCTCCACAAACAAAAGCAGAATCCCCGCGACAAACAACGCAACCTCGACCCAGTTCGCCATATCAACAAGGTACTTGCTGCCCACGATTACGATAAAACATATCGCCGCAATCAGGCCTGCAAGCCCTATGCCCGGCGTATTCAGCTCGACATAAACCCCCAGAAGCGCCACCGTCAGCAGTATCCCCATCACAGCCGGCGAATTGAGCCACCGTACCATCTCCTCCGACCAGCTCGTCTCTAACAGCATCGGCTGACCCACAAACTCAACATCGTCACGCCGGGCCAAAAACTCAAGCACACCATCCAGGCCCTCTACCTTAGCACGCGCAATACCATATTCCTCCGCCTCCGACGCCGTCAATGTCAGCAGCTCATCGTTCTTTACAATAAGCTGCTTGTTCTCAAGGTCGTACTTGTTCGGGTCCTTCGGTAGATAATCCGCCTCATAAAACTCGTATTCACCCGTCTCGAAATTCGTGACCCGATAGACCTCCGTCTGCATTGTCACCATCGCCTTCAGCAGTGGCTTCGGGTAGTTGTTGGCCTCCGCCGCACGACTAAATGCTGCACGAATAAACGACTCGACTTTTTCCCGCTCTATTCCTTCGAGTTTCCCACCTAATTCGATTGGCGCACAATCACCTATCGTCGTGTTCTCAAGCATTATGATGTCCTGGCACGATACCGCTATCATCGCGCCCGCCGAAATCGCCTCGCTCGTCACGTACGCAACCGTATGAGCATCATCCGCCGCCTCGAATATGAAGTACTTGGCAATGTTGTCGCCCGATTCGACAAAACCCCCGTACGTCTCTATCTGGTATATCAGGTAATTCGCCCCGCCGTCCAGCGCAAGCTCCGTCCGCCGCTGAATAGACTTATAAAGCCCGTCGTCTATCATCCCCTTGCAGACAATGACCGCCGCCTTCGCCCCCGGTTTTTCCGCAGAGACCTCGTTAGGCCTCTGGGCCCCAATCGCCATACAGCACAAAACCGCCGGCAAAAACGCCCTGATTATCGAGTTATGCCTTCTCATATTCGCAATTCTATCCTTACATCCCCCCGCCCGCAACACTTTCTCATCCCCTTTTTCGCAAACCACCCCCCTACCATATCAGCCATTTACCAATAAGATAAAACACTATCGCCAGCCCCGCCGCTATCGGTACAGTCACAAACCACGATGTGAATATTTGCCCCACCACCTTGCGGTTGATTGCCGTAATACCGCGGGCAAGCCCAACCCCTAATATCGCCCCGACAAGCGTATGTGTAGTCGATATCGGAAGACCCAGCCTCGAGCACGTCAGCACCGTCGTCATCGTCGCTAAGTCCGCCGCTACTCCACGAGAAGGCGTTATCTCCGTCACCTTCGTCCCCACCAGACGCATCACACGATACCCGAACATCGCCAGGCCCAGCACTATCCCCCCGCCTCCTATCAGCAGCACCCAAAGCTCCACCGTTACCTCCGTCGGCACCGCATTCGTCCTGACTATCTCAACCACCGCCGCCAGAGGACCGATTGCATTCGCAACGTCATTCGCACCGTGCGCGAACGCCACCGTACACGATGTTATTATTACTAACACTGCGAATATCTTCTCCACCCCTGCGAGCTGCTCTTCAAGCGTCTGCAGCTCGTTGTACATCTGCTTTCTCCGCATAAGCAATGTCGATACTGCTGCGGCAGCCAGCCCCCCTGCTGCACTTATCCCTATCGCAGCAGGCCCGCTCATATCCAGATGAATGTTCTTCAGACCCTTGTATATCGTCGCTAATATCAAAATCGCAAACGTAAAGAACACACAGACCGGTATCCCCTTCTTCGCTGCAACCGCCGGCCTGTCAACCGACAGAATATAACGCGATATCAGCTTGAATATAATAAACGCAAAAATGCCCCCCACCACCGGCGATATAAACCAGCTCACGACTATCTGAGCTAACTTGCCCCAGTGGATGTAGGCAAGACCCGCCTCCAAAATCCCAAACCCAACTATCGCACCGACAATCGAGTGAGTCGTCGATACCGGCATCCCGAGAAACGACGCAGCATTCAGCCAAACCGCCGCCGCCAACATCGCGCACACCATCCCACGAGCCAGAATAATTGGCTCGTGTTCGAATACCTGCGACTCGATTATCCCCTTGCGTATCGTATTGGTGACATGGCTGCCTACGAGGACCGCACCGGCAAACTCGCATATCCCCGCCAATATCACCGCCCAGAATACCGTCAGCGCCTTCGAGCCGACCGCATCCGCCATCGAATTGGCCACGTCATTCGCACCGACGTTCCACGCCATATAGACCGCGATTACGATGGCTATGATTACCAGTGCTTCCATTCCGGCTATTCTTCCACGCGATGTCTTATTTTTTCCGTATGATTAACCGCAGGTACTTTGCCGCCTTCTCCGCCGCATTTGACACCGCGCTCAGTGCCTGGCAGTACTTGTCCAGAAACATCACCGTTATCGGGTCGAGCTCCTTTTCCATACTGTAAAAGTGACGCGCGAACTTCCTCTCAATACGGTCCGCCTGCCATTCCTCCTCGCCTATCCTATCTATCGCCTCTAACATCTCCTGTGCCTGCTCTCCGGTGAACGCCGCCTCCGAAAGCGGCGAGAGCTTATCCGATAAGCTCATCAGATGCTCGCTGACTCTTATCACCTGCTCGACAAACGCCGTGAAGTCTTTTTTCAGCTCTTCCGGCACCCTCGTCCTGCGAAGAAGCAGTATCACCGCAAAATCCTCCGCCGCATCCGCCACATCGTCTTCGTATGCCAGAAAACGGCTCAGCTCCGACCGCCCTACCGACAGAAAATACATCTTGCAAATCTTGTCGCGAAGCTTGTTCTTTATCTGGTCCGCCTCGTGCTCGGTCTTACTCATCAGATTGTGCAAATCCTCCAGCTTCTCGTAATCCTCTGCCAGCAGCGCCTCGGCAAGAGGCCGCAAAAGCTCCACACACTCGTGAACCTTCTTCGAATGCTCATGAAGCGCCACAAAAGGCGATTGCGAAAACAGCTTGTCAAAAACTCCCATTTTATTTCTCCTTCAGTTATATTCCCCGAGCTTCTCGATTGTCGGCGTAAACTTCTCGATAAGTCTCTCTGCTTTAATCCGTCAATCGGTTCGTAGTGCTAACCTTTCCGCTACTGCTCGTCAAGATACTTTGCCGAATCTCGGCAACTTCACACATATACCTCTCTACTACCAGAATAACCATTTGCCCACAATGTAGAATCCCACCGCCAGCCCAGCCGCTATCGGAACCGTCACAAACCACGATGTAAATATCTGACCCACTACCTTACGATTTATCGCCGTGATTCCACGAGCAAGACCCACTCCCAATATCGCACCGACTAAAGTGTGCGTCGTCGATACCGGAAGACCTAACTTCGAACACGTCAATACTGTCGTCATTGTCGCTATGTCCGCCGCAACTCCGCGGGAAGGAGTTATGTCCGTCATCTTCGTCGCAACAACCCGCATCACGCGATGACCGAACATTACCAATCCCAGAACAATCCCACCCCCACCCAATAGCAAACCCCACATCTGAACCGTCACCGTCTCCGGAACACGGTTGTACCTCACTATCTCCGCCACCGCCGCCAAAGGTCCCACCGCATTGGCCACGTCATTCGCGCCATGTGCGAACGCAAGTGTGCACGACGTCATTATCACAAGAAACATAAAACTCCTCTCCACCGACATGAGCTGATTCTTAATACTCTTATACTTGTCAAGCCGATGTCGATACCTCATTAACACCCACGATATCACCGCTCCTGCGCCGCCCGCCGCCGCCGCTAATCCGATCGCCGCCCCCCCACTAAGGTCTAAATGTATGTTCTTGAGCCCCTTATAAATCGTCGCCAGCACAACCACGCCAACCGTGAAAAAAACACACACCGGGATTCCCTTGCGGGCCGCCGACTCCGGCTGCTCGACAGATAATATGAATCGGCTTATAACCTTGAATATCAAAAAAGCTAATAATCCTCCCGCCACCGGTGATATGAACCAGCTGCCGACTATCTGTGCCAGCTTGAACCAGTGAACGTGTGCTGCACCCGCCTCTAAAATCCCGAATCCGACAACCGCTCCCACTATCGAGTGGGTCGTCGATACCGGCATCCCGAAAAAAGACGCCATATTCAGCCACACCGCCGCCGCGAGCATTGCACAAACCATACCATGAGCCAGTACCACCGGCTCCTGGGCAAATACCTGCGACTCGATTATCCCTTTACGAACCGTATTAGTTACGTGCGCCCCGACAAATACCGCTCCGCAGAACTCGAATATCCCGGCAAGTATCATCGCCCAGAATATCGTTACAGCACCCGAACCAACCGCATCTGCCATCGAATTCGCTACGTCATTCGCCCCTACGTTCCACGCCATATAAAGGGCTATCACGATAGCTACTACGAGCAATTCCAATTGGCCGATACCTCCTTGAAGTATCTATCCTTCTCGCCCTATCGCAAGATTGGACGATGACATTTCTTTTCCTTGGCCTGTCCTTGTAACCTCTTCAAGCTCCCCCGTCAACCAACTTCGAAAAATCCCCGGTTTGGGCCCCGGGCCCCCCCCCCCGGGGGGGCCCGGGACAGGGGAAGGAC
>CAZPDW010000080.1:0-9593 GCA_964585535.1 uncultured Pirellulales bacterium | reverse complement strand
ATAGCTATTTGCCCTTTTTACAGCGGAAGAATGAAAGAAAACACATGCTGGAGAAAAACAAGATATTTCTCGGAGATGCGTTTGAACTTTTAGAAAAAGTTGACGACGAATCCATAGACCTTGTTGTCTGTGACGGTCCATACGGTGTGACTGCGAACGAGTGGGACAGAATAAACAACATACAGAAGTTTAACATCGAGCTCATAAAGATTTTTTCACGAAAGCTCACGGATGGCGGAGCGTTATATCTTTTTGGGAAACCCGACTGTATAGATTTCATAGATTACAGACCATATCTGAATTTACGTTCCAGGATTATATGGTATCAGCCGAGCCGGCTTGCCCAGGGACGGCTGAACTATACCAACAACTACGATATCATTTGTTACTTTATCAAGGGTGCGAAGCCGAGGGTTTTTAATCTTGATGACATAAGGGTGCCGCAGCTTGTGGAACTGGAACACAGAAAACGCTGCGAAAATGTGCCGTCCGTAGTCAACGGGAAATTTGGCAGGACGAAGTTTAACGCCAACGGGAAGAATCCGGGTGATGTCTGGGGCGACATCAAACAGTTGACCTACAAATCCAAAGAATTAGTAAGCCGAGACGCCTTGAACACCGTCCAGAAACCCAGGAAGCTGATTGAGCGATTGGTCAAGGCCAGCTCCAGCGAAGGGGATATGGTGCTCGACCCGTTTGCCGGGGTCGGCACATGCCCGGTTGTTTGCAGGAAACTTAATCGCTCATTCATTGCATTTGAGATTAACCCGGAATTTGTGGCAGTTGCACAGAAGCGTATTGCCGAGATTGAAAAAGAGTATAAAAGCATAAGTGCAGAGGACCGAAACAAGCTGAAACTTTTGCCCTTATGACTTTTGCACTCGATTTTCTGTTTTGAAAATTTGATATCGTTTTCGGATTTCCGGAGAGCAAAATGGACAAGAGTAAAATTGTCGCCGAGGGTATAACGTTTGACGATGTGCTGCTGATACCGGCCAAGAGCGATTTTGTGCCGAGCCAGGCCGATACCACCACCCGTCTGACCGACAATATCAGTATAAACATACCCATCATCTCGGCGGCTATGGATACAGTTACCGAGGCGGCCCTGGCGATTGCCCTGGCACAGCAGGGCGGCATCGGAATAATCCACAAAAATCTCACCATCGAGCAGCAAAAACGCGAGGTCACCAAGGTCAAACGCTCCGAGCACGGCGTAATCAGCGACCCGGTAACGCTCTCGCCCGAGCAGCCGGTGAAAAAGGCGCTTGAATTGATGAATGAGCACAACGTCTCCGGCGTTCCTATCCTTGAAGGCAAGAAGCTGAAAGGCATCCTCACCCGGCGCGACCTGAAGTTCCTCAAGGATTACGATATCAGGATAAGCGCCGTTATGGTCAAGGACAATCTCGTTACAGGCCCGCCGGCGACCACGCTCGAGGAGGCGAAGGAAATCCTGCAAAAACACAAGGTCGAAAAACTGCTGCTGATAAACAGTTCCGGCGAGCTGCAGGGCCTGATTACTATGAGGGATATCGACCGTGTGGAATGTTATCCGTTTGCCGCCCGTGACGAGCGGGGCCGGCTCCGCACGGGAGCTGCCGTCGGTGTGCACGATTACGAGCGAATCGACGCCCTCATCGACGCAGAGGTTGACGTTATCGTTGTCGATACCGCGCACGGCCATTCGCAAAACGTCATCGATACCGTAAAAAAGATCAAAACCCGACACGACATAGACGTCATCGCCGGCAACGTAGCGACCGGCGAGGCGACAAAAGACCTTATCGATGCAGGTGTAAATGCGGTAAAAGTCGGCATAGGCCCCGGTGCAATCTGCACGACAAGAATTATCTCAGGCGTTGGTGTCCCCCAGGTCTCCGCCATAATCAACTGCGCATCCGTCGCTGAAAAATACAACGTTCCCGTCATCGCCGACGGCGGCATCAGGCACTCCGGCGATATCACAAAGGCGCTGGCCGCAGGTGCCTCGGCCGTTATGATTGGCTCGCTGTTCGCCGGCCTGAAGGAAAGCCCGGGCCAGCTCGTCATCTACAAGGGAAGACAGTTCAAGGAGTATCGCGGTATGGGCTCCTTAGGGGCGATGGTGCAGGGCTCCGCCGAGAGGTACGGCCAGAAATCGAGCACCGAAAGGGAAAAACTCGTTCCCGAAGGCGTCGAGGGCAGAGTCCCCTATCGCGGCACGCTCGATGCCTTTGCCTATCAGCTCGTCGGGGGCCTGCGGGCCGGTATGGGCTACTGCGGCGCGAAAAATATCGAAGAGCTGCGAAGCAAAGCGAAGTTCGTCCGCGTCACCCACGCCTCGGTGAGCGAATCTCACCCGCACGATATACAGATAACAAAAGAGGCCCCGAACTACTCGGCCACGATGCCATTCGAGGACTAACGAACCGCCCCCCCGAACCGGCGGCACGATATACGAAATACGATATACGAAATACGAACAATGACACACGAAACCATAGCCATCCTCGACTTCGGCAGCCAATATACACAGCTTATCACAAGGCGGGTGCGTGAGCTGAACGTTTTTTCTCAGATTCTGCCGGCGGGCACGTCGGCAAAGGAGCTTTCACGCCCGGACATCAAAGGCATAATTCTCTCCGGCGGGCCTGCAAGCGTATATGACGACAATGCAATCCGCTGCGACGAAAATATTCTACGGCTTGATGTCCCCATCCTCGGTATCTGCTATGGGATGCAACTGGCCTGTGAGCTGCTCGGCGCCAAAGTCGTTGCCGCCAAAAACGCCGAATACGGCAGAACGGAACTGTCCATTTTCGACAAGAGCGATTTGTTCTCGAACCTGCCCGACTCGATAACCGCCTGGGCAAGCCACGGCGACCAAATCGAAGATGCAGCCGACAGCTTCGTTCGGCTTGCCGGGACAAAGACCTGTCCCTTCGCCGCCGTCCGCCACAAAAATGGAAAATTCTTCGGCGTCCAGTTTCACCCGGAGGTCTCACACACGCCCAAGGGCAATGCCATTCTCAGAAATTTTCTTTACGGTATCTGCCAGTGCGGCGGCGACTGGAAAATGAGCGACTTCGTCACCGAGACCGCCGGGCAAATCCGAAAAAAAGCCGGCAAGAATACCGTCATCTGCGGGCTTTCCGGAGGCGTCGATTCGTCCGTCACCGCCTCGCTCCTTCATAAGGCAATCGGCGACAAGCTCATCTGCATCTTCGTCGATAACGGCCTGCTGCGAAAAAACGAACGCCGGGACGTCGTTGCCACCTTCCGCGACCATTTCGGCCTCGATTTGCGGGTTGTTGACTGGTCACGACAGTTTCTCGAACGGCTTGGCGGTGTTACCGACCCGCAGCAGAAGCGCAAAATCATCGGAGCAGAATTCATCGAGGCATTCAAATCCGAGGCCTCAAAAATCCCCGACGCAAAATTCCTCGCCCAGGGCACGCTCTATCCCGACGTCATCGAGTCCGGCTCGAAAGACGGCAACCCGGCGGCAAACATCAAGCTGCACCACAACGTCGGCGGCCTGCCCGAGCAGCTCGGCTTTGAGCTTATCGAGCCGCTGCGCGACCTGTTCAAAGACGAGGTGCGACGCGTAGGCGAATACCTCGGCCTGCCGGAGAACATCGTCTGGCGGCACCCTTTTCCAGGGCCCGGCCTGGCGGTGCGAATCATCGGCGAGGTTACGGCCGAACGGCTCGAAATCCTCCGCGCCGCCGACGAAATAGTCATCGACGAAATAAAGGCCGCAGGACTGTACAGAAAAATCGCCCAGGCCTTGGCGGTGCTCGTCCCTGTGCAGACCGTCGGCGTTATGGGCGATGCGAGGACCTTCGAGAGCGTAATCGCCGTCCGCGCCGTCGAGACGCTGGACTTTATGACCGCCGACTTCTCGCAAATCCCCTACGAAGTGCTCGGCCTTATCTCCGGCAGAATCATCAACGAGGTCCGCGGCGTCAACCGCGTCGTCTATGATATATCCAGCAAACCGCCTGCAACAATCGAGTGGGAGTAGCCCGATGAAGCACAGAAGCCGGAACGGACTCTGGCTGATACCTGCGGTTCTGCTAATCGCCGGCTTTGACGTACTCCCCACCCTCGCCACCACATACACCCCATCGGCGGGTATATCACTGCTCAAACGCTTCTGAAGCCGGGGGTGAACAAAATCGGTTGAAAATTCAGCCGTTGCGGTTAAACTGACCGATTGTATTGATTGAAGAATATGTTCCGTAATACACAGGCAATACTATGGCAAAATTCAGGATTGAGCCGGCGCAGCGGATAAAGCGGCTGCCGCCTTATCTGTTTGGTCGGCTAAATGCGCTCAAGCTCGCAAAACGCCGGCAGGGCGCGGACATCATCGACCTTGGTATGGGCAATCCCTCCGACGGCGCCCCGCAAATCGTCATCGACAAGCTCTGCGAGGCCGCCCGCGACCCCCGCAACCACCGGTACAGCGCCTCGAAAGGCATCAAGGGACTGCGCAAAGAAATGGCGAAAAAATACGCCCGGCTGTGGGGTGTCGAGTTGGACCCGGAGACGGAGGTTCTGGCCTGTATCGGCTCGAAGGAGGGCTTCAGTCATCTGTGCTTGGCTATGCTCGGTCCGGGCGATACGGCCATCGTCCCCGACCCGGCCTTTCCGATACACAACTACGGCGTGGCGCTTGCGGGCGCAAATGTAATATCGGTGCCGTTGGGCGCCGACAAAAAGTTCATCGACAACATTGCAATGGTCTGCGAGAACCTCTACCCCCGACCGAAGCTGCTGATTCTCAACTACCCGCACAATCCGACCGCGATGACGGTTGACGAGGGCTTCTTCGAGCCGGTCGTCGATGTCGCCAGGAAGTTCGGTATTGCGGTCATACACGACTTTGCCTATGGCGAGACATGCTTCGACGGCTACAGGGCGCCGAGCTTTCTGTCGGTAAAAGGGGCAAAGGATGTCGGCGTGGAATTTACCACACTCAGCAAGCCCTACAGTATGGCCGGCTTTCGCATCGGCTTCGCCGCCGGCAATAAGGAAATGCTCGACTATTTGGCGACAATCAAGGGGTATTACGACTACGGCATTTTCCAGGTTCTGCAGATTGCCGGCATTATCGCGATGAGGCACTGCAGCGACGACATAATCGAGCAGAACGAGAAGTACCGGGCACGCCGGGATGTTGTGTGTGACGGTCTTGGTCGAATCGGCTGGCAGGTCGAAAAACCCCGCGCATCGATGTTTGTCTGGGCGAGGGTCCCCGACGAGCACCTAAAGGGAAAAGGGACCATCGACTACGCAATGGATTTGATGGAATACGCCGAAGTCGCCGTCGCGCCGGGCAGGGCCTTCGGCGAGAACGGCGAGGGCTATATGCGGATAGCGCTTGTGGAAAACGAGCAGCGTCTCAGGCAGGCGGTGAGAAACATCAGCCGGTTCATACGCGAAAAGCCGGTAAGGAAAAAAATGCCCGAACAAAAGGGCTGAGCGGCCGGGGTGTAACTCGACCGGCAGCCGCGGCCAAGCTGCGCAAGCCGCCGGCTCTATCGCCTGTTCAGCGGTGTAAAAAACCCCGGTGGTAAAAGATTTTCTTCGCAAAACCTCGTTTGCGGTGCTGAAAAAGGCACTTTTGCACCCCTTTACGGGAACAACCGGGAATGAAAAAAAATCTCAAAAAAACTCTTGACTTGGCAAGGCGAATATGTTCTAATACCTGTATCAGCTTGGGGGCTGAGAGAAAACTCACTGAAAGTTAGAGTAGTTTTGTGAAAGCTCTTTGTTAATGTGAGTTTTATCGTCTTTACAGTGTTGCGACTACATTTAATAAATCGGGGGAAGAGAAAACTCGGTGTAGAGTTTCGTAACTGTTGTATCGACACTGAGTTACATCCGACAAGCAGGTAGTTGAATAAAGCTGTCTGCCGGAATCGGGGGTGAGCAAACCCATCGGAGAAGAGAACGAGCGGATATGTGCAGGGATTTTCTGCGCACATTGCTCCCGGTAGCGGTGCGCGCCTTGATGTAATATGAATAGTGGATATGAAAAACCTGATTTCGGAACTTAAAACAGCGGAGACCCAAGCTCGGTCTTTTGAGATATGAACTTCAAATAACTATTTCGAGTGGAGAAAAAAATGAGGGCAATAAAAACAATAGCCTTGCTGGCTGTGGTATTATTCGCGACGACTTCTGCACGGAAAACATACGCCCTGCCCAGCAGCACGTACGCCGATGCGAACGGCTGGCAGGGGTTTACCACTTACACTGAAAACGGCCTCGACCTGCTCATACAGTTTACTGTTTACGACGCATGGGACGGTCTCAATGAGTTCACCTGGGCCGGTGCCGTGGAAATGCCCGATACCGACCAGTATATTTATGCCTATCAGATATTCAGCAACCGGGTAACCAGCACAGAGGATATTGACTACTTCGGTGTACTGGACATCGACGGAGGCGCTATCGCTCAGTCGGCTATACACAGCACGACCACCCAGCCGGACGAGACCGGGCTGGGAATATCGCCCGACCCCAACGTCAGCGTCGTCCAGGGAAGCTGGCAGTGGTCCCAGGAACAACTGCTGGAGGCCGGAAAATACTCAACCTGGTTAATCTTCAGCAGTCCTAACCCACCCACGCCAGGCACCTTCGAGGTGAAAGCCGCTGAAGAACAGGAGAATCCTTTAGTTGTTCCTAGTCCCGAGCCATCAATGATAGCGCTATTCGGCCTGGGTATGGCGTTGCTTTTCAATAAACAGACTGCCGGAAAACACAGGTCCCGCCGGCGAATTTGACCTGGCTGAAAAACACGACTGATGACGAGACTTCGCTCCTTAATTTGCTTTGTTGCCTGCCCGACCCTGAAAATGATGCCGGCGATTATCCTGCTGTGCTCGCTCCGACCGGTATCGGCGCAGATTGACAATACCTCACTGCTGATTCAAAAATCGCCTTCTCAGGGCGGCACTATAAACCTGAGCGAGGGGCTGCACCACTTCGAGAGAGATGCAGAAGTTACCCTAAGGGCCATCCCGAACCTCGGTTACCAGTTCGTCTATTGGATTGGGGACGTCAGTGATGCCACCTCGCCCGGAACCGTAGTCTATCTCGACACCCCAAAAATCGTCGTCGCCGTTTTCGAGCGAACCCGGTACGAATTTATCGATACGTTCGAGCGGGCGCAAATTTCTATGGGTCGAGGCGGCCTGCTGCCTTCGGCTCCTGACTATGTTCGCAGAGGCGGCGGAGGTGGCGGCGGGAGAAGACCCCCAAAATTCGAATGGCCCCCGATGCCGACACCGCCCGATTTCCCCGTGCCTGGAGAGGGTGAGCCCGATTTCCCCATGCCCGGAGAGGGTGAGCCCGAGTTCCCAGTTCCCGGCGGTGCCGACGAAAACGACTTCCCTGTTCCCATACCTGAACCGGCCACGATACTCCTCGCAGGCCTCGGCGCGGTTATGATGTCACTGAGAAACAAAAATGGAATAAAGGAAGGGGATACATAACGGCATACTACCGCTGAAATTGCCCCCCCCATTTTTTTGGCGCCTATTGCCCAACGCCAAAAGAAAAACCGGAAGGCACCAAACCTTCCGGTTTTTTTTATTCGTACTCCTTTGTGCCCTGCTGCAAAATCTCGCCGGACGCAGCTACTCCTTTCTGAAGACCGCCACAACGTTCTCCACATCCACTACAAACAATCGATTGTCCCCCTCGAAATCAACGGGTATCGCGCCCTTCGGATTAAACAAAACCTTGTCATATTTCCGCAAAGGCAATTCAGGCGTGCTCTCCACCTCAGCGGATATCTCAACAACCCTGCCTGTTATCGTCGGTATCTCTATGTTGTCCGGAAGCTGAATCCCGCCCTTGGTCTGTTTTTTGTCCTGGTCCTTGCGAATCAGAACGCGTTTGCCTATCGGCTCGACCGTCTCCAGCGGCTCGACCTTTATTTCGTCTTTTTTGCCCATTGCCCACCGGTCATTGCAATCTAATCAAAAACAGGATGAAATCAGCCATCCCTCAGGGATTCCACAATTTTGCATTTTTAATTTTGTTTTTTGCACTCTCAAACTGACCACCGGTCCATTCGAGTATTATACCTTTCTCACCGCCTCTGCCGCAAGCATTACCGGCGCCGAATTTGCCGCTCGGCTGTGCCCGCTCAGTACCGTTACCTGCCTTTCTTTGAGGCCTTTTTGCTCTTTTTGCTTTTCTTTCTGCCCAGAAGCTCGTCGGCCTGCTCGAGCGTCTCCGGCGGCCACTTGCCCTGCGACTGTAAAGTCTTCAATCTGTCAAGCTGCTTGATGCTGACTATCGTCCTGCAGCGAGGAAACCGGTTACAACCCAGAAAAGGTCCCTTTTTGCTCCGCCTTATTACAAGCTCGCCGTCCCTGCACTTGTGACATTTTATACCTGTCGGCTCCGGCGGCGCCTTCGGCGGCAGAACATTGCCCTCTTTATCGAGACCCAGAATCGTCTTGCAGTTCGGATAATCACTGCATCCTAAGAACCTGCCGAAACGCCCGTTTCGGTAAACCATCGGCTTGCCGCACACCGGGCACTTATGCTCGCTCACCTCCTCGGCAACCATCTTGCCGTCCCTGTCGCAGGCACAGGCAAATTTGCATTTAGGATATGCCGAGCAGCTCAGAAACCTGCCGTTCTTGCCGAACCGATAGACCATTGCCGCACCGCACTCGGGACATTTATACTCGCTCGGCTCGGTCTCGGCCTTGGCATGCTTCATCTGTTCTGTGGCACGGTCCAGATTCTGTTTGAAGGGGCCGTAGAACTCATGCAATACAGTTATCCAGTCTAAATGCTGCTCGGCTATCTTATCAAGCTGCTCCTCCATATGCCGCGTAAATGCAACGTCCATTATCTTCGGAAAGTACTCGCTGAGCTTATCGGTTACCACCTCGCCCAGGTCCGTCGCCTGGAACTTCTTCTCCTGCTGCTCGACATACCTTCTGTCCTGAATCGTGCTGATAATCGCTGCGTACGTGCTAGGCCGTCCGATTCCTTCCTTCTCTAATGTCTTAATCAGTGAAGCTTCCGTATATCGAGCGGGGCCTTTCGTAAAGTGCTGCTCGGCCTTCATATCGACCGCCGATAATCTCTGACCGTTCTCCATCGCCGGCAGTCGCTGCTCCGCTGACGCTCCCGACCAAGCCCTTGTAAAACCGTCGAACACAAGGACCCTGCCGGTCGTTTTGTAAAGGCACCGGCCGATATCCGTTGCCCCGGCAATATCAAGATTTGTAACGTCCCATTTGGCCGGCAACATCTGGCAGGCGACAAACCGCCGCCATACCAAATCGTAAAGTTTGTACTGCTCGGCGGTCACCAACGATTTGATATCATCCGGCGTCAAATCCACGTCCGTAGGCCGAATCGCCTCGTGCGCCTGCTGCGCACTCTTTTTCGCCCTGAACACGTTCGCCTTCGCCGGCAGATACTCGCTGCCGTAGTGCATCGCTATGTAGTGCCTCGCCTCGTTAACCGCCTCCGGCGACAGGTGCGTGCTGTCCGTCCTCATATAGGTAATAAGCCCGAGCGAGCCCATCTGCGGTCCCAAGTCAATCCCCTCGTACAACTGCTGGGCG
>CAZPDW010000079.1:0-9669 GCA_964585535.1 uncultured Pirellulales bacterium | reverse complement strand
GCCCGACAGAGACGGTTTACAAAAATACCTGAAGGAAAAAGGCATCGGCTGTGCGGTCTTTTACCCAAGGCCGCTTCATCTGCAGGACTGCTTTAGCCGACTCGGGTACAGGGCCGGTGATTTCGGTACGGCAGAGAAGCTGTGCGAAGAGGTTCTGTCGCTGCCGATTTACCCTGAGCTGACAGCCGGGCAGGTTGAATATGTGGGAAAAAGCGTATTGAAATTCTATCAGTAGTGTGACGGGGATTATCTGTGCTCAAGGCGAGTAAAAATCCGCCGGTTGTCTGGCCTGAGGGCAAATCGATTCGCGATTTTCCCGGATTGTGGTGGGTCGCACATACAAAGGCGCGAAACGAAAAGGCGCTGGCACAGGATTTGGTCAACAAGGACATAGGCTATTTTCTTCCGATGAGCTGGAAGGTGCATCGCCACCGCGGGCGAAGGTTTCGTTCGCTTTTGCCCCTGTTCAGCGGGTATCTTTTTTTTTGCGGCCGGGAGAGCCAGCGTGTCGAAGTTCTGCGTACGAATCGGGTAGCGAATCTGATTGAGGTTATAGACCAGGACAAGCTGCTTGGCGAACTGGTTCAAATCGAGCAGGCGCTCGTTGCGGGCGCTCCTCTTGTGCCGCACAAATATATCAGGATTGGGCAGCGCTGCCGGGTAACAGCGGGACCTTTGATGGGCCTGGAGGGGATTGCGGTCAGGGCAGGAAAAGGGATACGGCTTGTACTGCAGGTGGATATGCTCGGCCAGGCAACAGGCGTAGAGATTGACACCGACATAATAGAGCTTGTCGAGGAGTAAAAGATTTCGGGATATTCGGTGGAGCCGATTGAACTAAACGCCTTTGGCGGGACTTTTTTAGACAGGATAACAGGATTGACAAAAAAGTTTTTTATTTATCCTGTATTATCCTGTAATCCTGTCCAAATTGCAAATTTCTATACTATTGAATTGTAGAACAGGCCGATACAGGCCGATATACCGTGTAAGAGTAGAGGTGCTTACTATGAATGTTTGTGTGGTTGGGGTTGGTTACGTCGGGTTGGTGACGGCGGGCTGCCTGGCAGAGGCGGGCAACAGGGTTGTATGCGTTGACAACGACGAGGATAAAATCGTCGCCCTGAAAGACGGGGTGATACCGATATACGAGCCGGGCCTGACGGAGATAGTCAAGCGCAACGAGAAGCTGGGCCGGCTGCGGTTCACGAGCAAGCTGAAGGAGGGCATGGCCGAGTCGCTGATAATTTTTCTTGCGGTGGGCACTCCGCCCAGGCCGGACGGCTCGGCGGATGTCTCGGCTGTGCTCGCCGTGGCCGGCGAAATCGCCGAACTTATGACCGAATACCGAATCATCGTTACCAAGAGCACCGTGCCTGTGGGAACGGCTGAGAAGGTGACGGAGCTGATTCGGGCCAGGACCCGGACGCCCTTCGACTACGTGAGCAATCCGGAATTTCTCAAGGAGGGCTCTGCCGTCGAGGATTTTATGAGTCCGGACCGCATCATTATGGGCACGGGCAATCCGGCGGTGAAGGAGATAATGAAACAGTTGTACAGCCCGTTTATGCGCAGGGGCAACCGGCTCCTGTTTATGGATGCCGCCTCGGCTGAGATGACCAAATACGCGGCAAACGCGATGTTGGCGACAAGAATTTCGTTTATGAATGAAGTTGCGGCGCTGTGTGAAAAAATCGGTGCGGATGTGGAGATGGTCAGACGGGGATTAGGCAGCGACTCGCGAATCGGCTCGGCGTTCTTGTTTCCCGGGGTCGGCTTCGGCGGGAGCTGCTTTCCCAAGGATATTCGTGCCTTGATTCATACCGGCGAGCAGCACGGTGTGGAAATGACCGTAGCCAAAGCGGTTCGGCGGGCGAACGCCGATGCGCAGGAGAGATTTGCGAAACAGATAGCGGACTATTTTGCCGACAGAAAGGACGTAACGCTGGCGGTGTGGGGACTTGCCTTCAAGGCGAAGACCGACGACGTACGGGAGTCGCCGGCGATAAACTGCATAGAAAAGCTGCTCACCAACGGAATGAAGATAAAGGCGTACGACCCCCAGGCGCTTGCCGCGGCGGCTGCGGCGCTGGGCGGTAAAATCGAGACCTCCGAGAACGGCTACGATGCGCTCGAGGGCGCCGATGCCCTTGTGATTTTTACGGACTGGCAGGAGTTCAGGAATCCCGACTTCGAGCTTATCGCCAAAAAGCTGACGAAACCGGTCATCTTTGACGGCAGAAATCTCTATGACCCGAAAATAGCCAGCCGGGCCGGTATCGAATATCACTGTATTGGAAGACCAGCGGGCTGAAGTGCTCCCGGAATACGGCGAGCGCAGCCGGCGGAGCCATCCAGAGGCAGGATAAAGAAAGGGAGAACTGGACAAATGGATACGATGAATACGGTAGTTAAAATCATCGGCACGTGTTTCGTGTGCATCGGATTTGGATATTTGCTCAGACCTGAGATACTCAGGGGCATAATGGCATTTTTCAGAAAGGGTGTGCGGCTGTACCTCGCAGCTTTTGTGAGATTTGCACTGGCGGTTGTGTTTTTGCTGGCGGCGAGCAAATGTGAAATGCCGTGGGTGATAACCGCCTTTGCGGTATTATTTTTAATCTCGGGTCTTTTGATAGTCGCGCTCGGCCTTAAGAGGGTTAAAGGTATCCTTGACTGGTACCTGGAGCAGCCGATTTTTCTCCTTAGAATCCTGGCAGTTATAACGATGGCTGTCGGGCTGATTATAGTGTATGCAGCTTAGGGCAATTGTATGAAAGCGCTTGTAACAGGGGCGGCGGGCTTTATCGGCTCGCATCTTTGTGAACGGCTGCTGGCCGGCGGCTGGGCTATTGTAGGGGTCGATAGTTTCGACGACTTCTATGACCCCGAGATGAAGCGGCGCAATATTGATGGCTGCGTAAAAGACACGGGCTTTCGGCTGGTTGAGGCGGATATTCGCGACGCCGACGCAATGGTCAAAGCGGCCGGCGACATCGACATAATCGTTCATTTAGCTGCGAGGGCGGGTGTGCGGCCGTCCATCGAACAGCCGCTGCTCTATGCGGACGTCAATATAAACGGGACGATGGTCTTACTTGAGACGGCCCGAGGATGCGGGATAAAAAAGTTCATCTTCGCTTCGAGCTCGAGCGTCTATGGCAACAATAAAAAGGTGCCGTTCTCGGAGAGAGACAACGTCGATTTTCCCATCTCGCCATACGCGGCCACGAAAAAGGCGGGCGAGCTGATATGTCACACATACTGCCGGCTCTACGGAATTTCGATAACAGCCCTGCGATATTTTACGGTCTATGGTCCGCGACAGAGACCCGATTTGGCTATCCACAAATTTGCCCGGCTGATAGAGCAGGCAAAGCCGATTCCGGTTTACGGCGACGGTACAGCGATGAGGGACTTTACATATATCGACGACATCATCAATGGAACCGTCGCATCAATCGAAAAATGCGACGGCTATCATATCTATAACCTCGGGCGTTCCGAACCGATTACGGTCAACGAGCTGATAGTGCAAATCGAGAAGGCGTTAGGCAAAAAAGCCGTTAAGGAATATCTGCCAAAGCAGCCGGGCGATGTCGAGCGTACCTTTGCCGACGTTACCAAGGCCGGCAGGGACCTCGGGTACAGGCCGGCGACAGGCATTGAACAGGGGCTGTCGAGGTTTGTCGAATGGTTCAGAGGCCCCTAAGGGGCCGGCTAATCGGCTCTCAAGTCCCACTACAGCAGGAACTTACGTCATTTTATTGGGAATCCCGGCTGCGGTGTTGTATAATATAGGACGTTCGCAGGTAACTGGTTGCAGTTGGAGGATGGTGTGACAGGATATGTCCGTGCATTAGCTTTGCGCATACCACTTGCGCTGTTGTTTTCGCAGTGTGCTATACAGAGCACATACGCGCTGGCGGAATCGACAGGCCGGGGCGGCTCGAACGTCAACTCGCTGCACGAGCTGGGCCTGACAGGTGAGGGTGTCAACGTCGGGGTGATTTTAGGGCGCAACGTGCGAATAACTCACGAGGCGTTTCGCGACGCAAACGGCGTATCGCGCGCGTTTAACTACGATTTTTCAGGCGACGGGATTGCAATCTCGAGCCACGATACGCAATTAGCGGGGATTATCGCAAGCAGAGGCGGAATTGGTTTTCCAAACGACATAGGGGCGGCGCCCGGTGCGGATATTCACTGCGCCAGAGTCGCCGACGACAATGACATCATCTCGAGTACATACATAGCGGCGGCGCTCGACGGGCTTGTCGGCGTACACAACTGCCGTGTCATTACGACGGGTTTTGCCTTAGGGAATCTCGACCCGAACGGGCAGAGCTTCTGGGATTTGCTGTACGATTATTACGCTTATGAGCACGATGTGCTCTTTGCCAATGCCGCGGGCAACAACGGCTCGACACTGACGGTCTTTGCGGACGTGTTCAACGGCATTACCACGGGCGGGCTTATACTGAATGACCCCTGCGATACATATCGAAGGGTCGGCTCGATTAGCGGCTCGGGCCCGACTTCGGACGGCAGACGCAAACCCGATATTACTGCACCGGTACAAAACCAGACGGTACCAACCTCTTCGAGTGATACCGCCTGGACAACGGTAGGCACGACAGCCGGCGAGACGAGCTACTCGGTGCCGCATACGGCGGGCGTGGCTGCGGTGCTGCTCGATGCCGCCGATAGCACACCCAATCCCGATGACGGGCGCAACGAAATGATAAGAGTGGTGATAGTCAATTCGACATTCCCCAATATCGACGATAAGCTCGGCAATCAGACCAACCCCGCCGACTCGAACAACACGTGGCATCCGGACCGCGGCTACGGCAGGATTGATGCCCTGAGGGCGTACGAAGTGCTCGACTCGAACGAAGTTGTCCCCGATGTGAACATAGACCAACAGAGGGGCTGGGGATTCGGCACGGTCGGGCCGGGCCAGCAGCGGACATACAAAATAAAAATTGCCAAACAGTGCCGATTGATTGCCACGCTCGTCTGGAACCGCCGGGTCGAATGGATTGACGAAAAACGTGGTGTGCCTCCCCGGACAAACGAAATTATCGAGCCGGGCGAGCTTCACCCGTATCTTGCCAATCTTGATATGATTGTCTATTCGCCGGACGAAGCCGACCCCATCTTCAACGAGCAGCTCTTTGGTCTCAATCCCGACGACAATCTGGAAAAATGCGACCTGCTGATTTCGGCGCCCGGTGAATACGATGTCGTTATAGCTAACAGCTCCGGCAACGACGAGACGGCTGATTACGGTTTTGCCTTTGAGCTGCATCCGCTGCTGGTCGGCGATTTTACGCCCCTCGATTACGCAGTGGACTATACGGACTTACGGGCACTTGCCCTGCAGTGGCTCGGCGACGACCAGGACAGTGAGCTGACCCTGGTCCCGGACGGCATCGTCAATTTTCTCGACTTCGCAGTTTTCGCCGACAACTGGCTGCAAATCGATGCGGCCTACTATCAGCAGCCGTAATTGCTCGCTTAATACAGCAGCAGACTTCCCAGTTGATAGACGATGAGCGTTATGACGTAAGCCAGGGCGGTCAGGCCAAAGAATTGAAACAGCGCCCAGGCCCAGGAATTGGTTTCCTGCCGAGTCATTACCGCAGTCGCCACACAGGGCGCGCTGATGAGGCAAAAGAGCATAATGCAAAAGCCGGTCAGCGGCGTATAGTTGGCCTGGAGCTGTTGGCGGAGGGTGTGCCGGCCCGGCGATTTGTCGGTACTTTGCACGGCATAGACGATACCGAGCTGGGATACGAAAACCTCTTTTGCAGCCGTAGCGCCTATAAGCGCGGTGCCGATTTTCCAGTCAAAGCCGAGCGGCCTGATAGCCGGCTCTATCGCCCTTCCGAGCCGGCCGGCGAGCGAATAGGCCAGGCGCTGCTGCTGCGCCTGCGGTGCGGTCAGGCCGGTGAGCATCTTGTCATCGGGTTTTGGCCAGCTCATCGCCGCCCACAGTATAATGGAGATGACGAGAATTATGGTTCCCGCCTTGCGGAGGTACATCCAGCCCCGCTGCCACATGTGGATAAGAATGGATTTCAAGGTGGGCATTCGATAAGGCGGCAGCTCCATAACGAACGGCGTAGTTTCTCCCTTGAAAACTGTAAGACGCAAAACCTTCGCGCTTATGACCGCCAGAGCGATACCGATAAGGTAGATAAGCCAGAGCATCGGCCCGCGCAGGTTCTCCGGGAAAAAGGCGGGAATCAGCAGTGAATAAATCGTCAGCCGGGCGCCGCAGCTCATCAGCGGTATCACCATTATCGTGGTGAACCGGCTCTGCCTGTTTTCGAGTATTCGTGTCCCCATAATAGCCGGAACCGAACAGCCGAAGCCGATGAGCATTGGTATAAAGCTCTTGCCGTGCAGACCGATTTTATGCATCAGCCGGTCCATTATGAAGGCCGCCCTGGCCATATACCCGGAATCTTCGAGAATCGCTATGGCCATAAACAGCAGCAGGATGTTCGGCAGAAACACGATGACCCCGCCCACACCGCCGATTATCCCGTCAACCAAAAGGGATTTTAGCCAGTGCTCGCCGCCGGCGGGCCAGAAACCGGCGATAGTGCCGCCGAGCCAGCCGAAAAACTGCTCCAGCCAGCCCATCGGGTAGGCGCCGATGCTGAAGGTAAGCTGAAAAACGAGGTACATCAACAGCAGAAAGATGGGCACACCGAAGATGTGATTTGTCACCACCGCATCGACAAGGTCGCTGGTATTGTGTCGCAATTCGACCGTAGTCTTGACGGTCTCCTGGCATGCGCCCGAGATAAAACCGTACCTTCGGCCGGCGATAACCGTCTCCGGCTCATCGTTGAAAATGCCCCTGAGGTGCTCGACCGAGCTTCTTACGGCATCAATAACATCCCTGCTCCGCAGCTTTGTGAGTATCTCGCCGTCCTGTTCGAGGAGCTTAAGTGCCAGCCATTGGGCGCCATATTTTTCCGCCAGCCGCTTTTCCTTTTCAGTGACGGCCCCGCCGACGACAGCCAGCTCATGCTCAATCTCCTCACCGTAGGAAATTCTGTGGACTCGCTCGCCCCTGTGTGCCCGGGCGGTGTTGATTATCGCATCCAGAAGCGCCGTTTTGCCTTTGCCTTTGTTACCTACCGTAGGGATTATCGGCGCCTCAAGAAGCTGCGAGAGCTGCTCGGTATCGAATACCAGACCATTCTGCTCGGCAACGTCGCTCATATTGAACGCCAGAACCAGCGGCGCGTTCATCTCAATCATTTGGGTCGCCAAATAGAGGTTGCGTTCGACGTTGGATGAATCGACCACGTCAACCACAACATCCGGTTTTTTATCGACGATGAACCTGCGTGCAATCAGCTCCTCGGCGGAAAAGGCCGTAAGCCCGTATGTCCCCGGCAAATCAACGACCGTCATCTCGTAGCCTTTGTACCGGCACAAACCCTCTTTTTTCTCGACGGTGACGCCGGGATAATTGCCTACGTGCTGGCGGGCGCCGGTGAGCATGTTGAATATGCTGGTCTTGCCGCTGTTCGGATTGCCCGCAAGGGCAACCTTGATTTTCTTCGGAGTCTCGGCCATATATGCAAAAATCCCACCTGCAAAAAACACTGCGACAAATCTTTTTGCTACACCACCATAATCTTCTCGACCACCCCCCTGCCCAGCACCGTTCGTGATGCTTTAATGCCTATCACAAAGGGTCCCCTTCCGCTGTTGCGCAAAACCTTCAACTCTGCCTTCGGCAGGATGCCCATTGCAGTCAGCCGGCTCTTCAGACCACGGCCGGAATCGATACTCAGCACTTTTACCATTTCACCTTCTGCAACTTCCGATAGCGGCCTGGCATTCTTTTGTTTCATATCCTGCGTTCGCCCTGTGCCTTCCTGTTTTTGTCACGGTGTCTTGATTTGTGGAACTTTCTGAACCGCTTGGCCAGCTCGGGGCCGTCGCTTTCGGCCCTGCCTGCAAAATCGGTGAAATCGAGCAGCCGGGAGATTATCGCCGGTCCGAGTGTGTGTTCCGCCTTGCACGCTGCGACCTGGGCGGTATCGGCGTCAACTCCAAGAATGTCAACGAAAAACGATTCAAGTACCTCGTGCTTTTTTGCAACTCTCGCCGCTTCGGTAATACCGGATTTGGTCAAAGTAACGTACCCGTATGGTTTGTAATTTACCAGCCCCTTCTTTGCCAGCACCTTCAGTGCCCCCGTAACGGAAGACTTCGCCACGCCCAGAGATTCGGCGATGTCTTTACTGCGCGCGGTGTTCGATTCGCCGGCGATATTCAATATCGCCTCGAGGTAATCCTCGAGCGATGCGCTCAGGTTGCGGCTCTTGTTTTTGGTCAACATCTTTCTTGCAGCCGTCAAGCTATTGTATGTGATAAGTTAGCCACACCTAACATTATAGTTAGCCATGCCTAACTTTGTCAATACCTTTCGGGAAATTTTTGCAGCGCTGTCCGTGATTTCCTCACATCCAGGGTCTTAACGGCCTGAGAAGCCGATAGGACAGGGAATTTGCCGAGTTGGTTCAGATGAAAAAAAAGTTTGTCTTTTCCCGGAACCGGCCTTAAAATACGGCTTTGTTACGGGGCGTAGCGCAGTTTGGTAGCGCGCTTGACTGGGGGTCAAGAGGTCGCTGGTTCAAGTCCAGTCGCCCCGATTGACCGTAACCCCTTATTCGATAATGACTTACTCTATCCCAATTCATCGCTTCAAACCTCATTTACGCCTTCAATTTTGCCTCATACGTACCGCATACGTCTTTTTTCTTCTTAGCATCATCGAGGGCAGCTTGTCTCGCCGCCGCCGCCTGACGCAAGTGGTACTCGCCGACCTGCGAGTAAAACTCCATTGTGGTCGCGACGTCTGCGTGGCCCATAAACTCCTTGACTACGTTCACCGGCAGCCCATCGTCCGCCCAATTCTGCCCGGCGTTTTTTCTCAGTACGTGCAGGGTCAGCTTGCCCACCGGCTTAATACCCGCCCGTCTGACGTGACCCTTAAAGTTGCGAAGGATATTGTTGACGACCCACCGGTTGCGCCACTGTTTGCACTGCTGCCACCTTGCCTTGACCTTCTCGTATCGCTCGGCAGTCAGAAGGATATACGGGGCGGTAAACGGTGCTTGTGCCTGCAATTCGGTCAGCAGGTCAATCGTATCCTTCGGAATAGGGATTCGACGGCTCTCGTGGTCTTTGACGCTGAACGGTGGTATGTCCTTCGTCCCTTCCCTGTCCCTGACTACAACGTATCCGTCAAAGTCGATGTCAGCCCACGTCAGATTGAACGCTTCGTGCAGACGCAAACCGGCGGTATAGAACAAAGCATACGCGACCCTGACCCTTAGCTCAGGCGTAGCGTCCAGCAGGGCAAGGTATTCGTCCGCCATCATTCTATGCCAGCGTCCCTGCGTGAGCTTTTTGCGCTTTATGCTTTTGAACGGGCTTTTCGATATATGTTCCCATCCGACCGCCGCGTTGAACAAAACCTTGCAGTTGACTATCAGGTGCTTTCGACTCGCGGGGGACAACGCTTCTCCGGTCTTGATATTCGACTGACTTGCGATAAACTCCGCCGCCCGTTGCGGTGTGATACTATCGAGCTTGCAGTCTCCGAAGTAGGCGACAAGCCGCTCCGCC
>CAZPDW010000078.1:0-9802 GCA_964585535.1 uncultured Pirellulales bacterium | reverse complement strand
AGAGCGTTGGCCTCCGGAGCCAAAGGTTGTGCGTTCGAGTCGCACCGGGGATATTCGTGAACTCCGGCTTTTAATGCTTGCAACAGACAGTATCGCTGTAAGCGGTGATACTGGCAGGTTCTCAGGCGGAGATTTGCGTTGGTGTTATCTGGAGACGGTGTGGTCGGAGTGCTGCTGGGCAAGCCGGACGGCCTTGCCGGTTCGCTTGCGGAGAAAATAGAGCTTCGCCCTTCTGGTTTTGCCGCTTCTAATCGCTTTGATGGTAACGACGTTGGGCGAGTGGAGCGGGAAGATACGCTCGACGCCTTCGCCGGCGACGATACGCCGGACGGTGAATGTTTCGTTGATGCCCCGGCCTCTGCGTGCGATTACGGTGCCGTTGAAGACCTGGATGCGCTCCTTGTCGCCCTCTTTGATTTTGTAGTGGACATCGACAATATCGCCGATTTCAAAGTAAGGCACGCTTTTTTTCAAGCTCCCGCTTTCTACGGCATCCAGCAGTTTAGTTTTCATATTTTACCCGTCCGTTGTTCAGAAGTCCATTATCGTAGTTTGTCGGCGATTTTCTTCACTCGAACATACCTTACGGTTTCAATCGCCTGCCTGCAAACACTGCATTATAGCGATTCGGCGGCTTTGGGCAAGGTTTTTTTTGAAGAAATGCGGCATTAAGTGAGGTCGTCGCAGGATTCGGCAAAGCCCTTTGAAAAGACGCAGAGCATATCGACCCGGGTTGGGTGCGGCCTGTAATTAGCAAAAAGACAGGCCCTGAAAAAGCCGTCAGGGCCTGTCCGGGTTTTTCGCCTCACACTCTCGTCGGGACAACGTAAGGCCGGCGGTAATCTCGGGCCAGCATCTTGTTTGCCTGGCTGTCACCGGGGAACCTTTCGCTGTCGCCGTCGAAGACGACCTGGCGTTTGAGCCGGTAAGAGATATTGGCCAGGTGAGGCAGGGCGGTTGACATAAAGCCCTGCTCAATGTCGCAGTTAAGGTCTTCTCTTTTGCCGCTTCTCAGGGCGCCGATGAAGTTGTCGAAGTGGCCTTTGTATGCGCTTCCGATGATGTTCATAGGATTTGCGGATTCTTCGACGCTCTCGGAGGTCGGGCCCGGCTTGTTGTTTCTTCCGAAGAAGGTCTTCCAGGTACTGCCGTTGAGGTACATCCAGCCCTTTGAGCCATAGAAAAGGTTACCTATTGCAACGCCATCCTGGATTTTCGAATAGATGTCCTGGTCCTCCAGCTTTTTTAACATAGCAGCTTCATCGTTGGTGTAAACGCCCCGGACCTCGAACTGAAGGATTTTCCCATCGGAATATTCGAAGGTGGCCGTCTGGGTGTTGGGCGTCTGCTGGTCTGAGTCGAAGACGAAGTAGCCGCCCATGGACTGGATTCTGACGGGGTGCTCGTTTTTGCCGAGCCCCCATCTTGCGAGGTCGAACTGGTGCGGCCCCTGGTTGCCGATATCGCCGTTGCCGTAGTTCCAGTTCCAGTGCCAGTTGTAGTGGAAGCGGTTATAATTGAACGGCAGCAGTGGTGCCGGGCCCGTCCAGAGGTCGTAATCGACCCTGCTCATATAGTCTGCGGTATAGTTTTCGCCGGGCTTGTTCCAGACGAAATATTTGTACGTAGGTCCCGAGCCGATACCATTCGGTACCTTTCCGATGCTGTCGCGCGGCTTAAAGCAGAGTCCGCGCGCCATATATACGTTTCCGATACCGCCTTCGTGCAGGAACTGCATTGCCTGGCGGACGTTTTTGATGGTGCGGTTCTGGAAGCCTACCTGAACGAGGCGTTTGTATTTTCTGGCGGCCTCGACCATTTTCCGGCCCTCGAAGATGTTGTACGAGCAGGGTTTTTCGACATAGACGTGCTTGCCGGCCTGGCAGGCCCAGATGGCGGCAAGGGCGTGCCAGTGGTTGGGCGTGGCGATGGCGACCGCGTCGGTGTCCTTGTCGTCGAAGACCCTGCGAAGGTCCTGCTCGTAAAGCGGCGCGGCCCCGGCTATGTCGGCGATTTTTTTCGCCCGCGAGCCGAAGAGGTTCTCGTCCACATCGCACAGTGTTCTGATTCGGACATTCTCGATTTTTGCGAATCCCTCGGCATGAGCCATACCCTGGCCGTGGATGCCGATGACGGCGATGTTGATGCGGTCGTTTGCGCCAATGATTCGACGTTTGGGCACCGGCCCGGCAGTCGGCTGGGCGCAGGATGCCAAACCGGCGACGGCGGCGATTCCTGCGGCGGCCTGGGTGGATTTGCCCAGGAAGTCACGACGTGATATTTTCGGTTTGGATGACATTTGAGTTTCTCCTTTAATTCAACCAAAAGATTTTGATTGTGCGCTTATATTAACTTTTCACAACCGAGATATACCATAGACGGGTATCTCCGGTTGAGTCTATACTGATATGTTAATTGCCGGATGGCGGATGTCAAAGGAAAACTTCATCCCTGATGATTTTAGAAGAAGAATTTCAAGCGCTCCTTTTTTGATTGACAACAGAAGCAGCGAGGCGACAATGGACGTGCGATTTTACTTGCAGAACTTGCGTTTTTTGGTCTGAGGGCCTGGAAAGTCCCGGCGGCGGGCCAATTGTATCAGGAAAGGAGTGACTCGAATGGAAATCAAACAGAATAGACGAGAATTTGTCAAACTGGCGGGACTTGGAGCGGCAGCTTCGCTGCTGGGCGGGAATCCCAAACAGAGTGCGTCGCTTGCCGCGGAACAACGTCAGAGTCAGCCAAAGAACAAGTTTAAGCTGGGCCTTGCTTCGTATACGTTAAGGAAGTTCCGGCTGGATGAAGTGCTGGAGATGGCGCAACAAGTAGGATTGAAGTATATTAAATTAAAAAGCATGCATTTGCCTCTGAACAGTAAAGCTGAGGTTATAGAAAAAATCACGGCAAAGGTGAAAGAGGCAGGGCTGGAGCTTTATGGCGGTGGGGTGATTTATATGAATGAAACCTCGGAGGTGCATCGTGCATTTGATTATGCTAAAGCGGCAGGGATGAAGGTAATTATTGGCGTGCCTAAGCACGAGCTGCTTGGACTTCTCGAGAAGAAAGTTCAAGAGTATGATATCAAGGTAGCGATTCACAATCATGGGCCCGGTGATGAACTTTATCCAACACCAGCAAGTGCTTACGAAAAGATAAAAGACCTTGATTTGCGTATAGGCCTATGTCATGACATTGGCCACACCAAACGAGCGGGCGTGGATCCATCGCAGGCCACGGAGAAATACGCAGATCGACTATATGATGTAGATATGAAGGATGTTGATGTTGCAGCGGCAGAAGGAAAAGGCATTGAAGTAGGTCGAGGCGTAATTGATATTCCAAAGTTCCTGCGGACTTTGATAAAAATTAACTATACAGGCGTTGCGGCCTTTGAATACGAAAAGGACCCCAATGACCCGCTGGCAGGGCTGGCCGAGTCGGTTGGCTATGTCAAAGGGGTGCTCGCGGTCCTTTGAACGATGAAAAGATTATTGTATGGGCACGCCCGGTGCAGGTAACAGCTAATCTCGAAGAACGTCAGTTTGCGGGAAGGATTCAGATATGTTCAGAAAAGTGATTTTAATCGGTCTTTCGATATTGCTGGTGGTGTCGGCGGTTTCGTGCAAGAAGAAAGGTGTAAAAAAGGAAGCGGCCAGGCCGGTAAAGGAATATGCGGTCAAGCTGATTACGCTTGACCCGGGACATTTTCACGCGGCGCTCGTCCAGAAGACGATGTACGACGAGGTCTCGCCGACGGTTTATGTGTATGCCCCGAAGGGCCCGGACGTCGAAGACCATCTCAAACGTATCGAGGGCTTCAATACGCGAGCGGAGAATCCCACAAGCTGGGTTGAGAAGGTTTATACCGGCGACGATTACCTGGAAAAGATGCTGGCCGAGAAAAAAGGCAACGTGGTTGTTATTTCGGGCAGCAACAAAAAGAAGGCCCGGTATATCAAGGCCTGTGTGGACGCAGGTCTCAACGTTCTGGCGGACAAGCCGATGTGCATAAGCGAGGAAGGTTTCGATATCCTCGAAAGTGCGCTCGATACTGCCGAAAGAAACGGCCTGCTGCTTTATGATATTATGACCGAGCGGAGCGGGATTACGACAATACTGCAAAAGGAGCTGGTGCACAACAAAGCCGTGTTCGGTGAGCTTGTTGCCGGCTCGGCGGATGAACCGGCGGTGGTTAAAGATAGCGTACACCACTTTTTCAAATATGTGTCGGGTAACCCAATCAAGCGGCCTGGCTGGTATTTCGACACGACGCAGCAAGGCGAGGGGATTGTGGATGTGACGACGCATCTGCTGGACTTGGTGATGTGGGAGACTTTCCCGGAGCAACCAATCGACTACCACACCGATATTGAAATTGAGAATGTAAAGCGCCGGCCTACAATGATAACCAAAGAGCAGTACAAAAAGGTCACACAACTCGGTGATTTCGAGCCCTTCCTGACCGACAAGCTCAACGCCGATGGTGCCCTGCTCTGTTATGCGAACGGTGAAATTATCTACAAGATTAAAGGCATATATGCAAAGGTTTCTGTTGTCTGGAATTTCCAGGCCCCCGAAGGCGCCGCAGACACACATTACTCAATCATGCGCGGCACGAAAGCCAATATCATTATCAAACAGGGCGCCGAGCAGAATTACAGACCTGAGCTGTATGTGGAGCCGGCGGCCGGGGTTACATACGATGAGCCGATGGCGCCGGTGTATAGGGCGGTACTGGATTTGCAGGACAAGTACAGGGGCGTAACGGTTGCGGAGACGGAGGACGGCTGGCACGTGGTGATACCGGATAAGTACCGAATCGGGCATGAAGCGCACTTCAGACAGGTCACCGAAAGATACCTCAAGTATCTGCAAGAGGGTAAGCTGCCCGACTGGGAAGTGGCGAATATGAAGGCGAAGTACTATACGACCACCAGGGCGCTTGAAATGGCGAGCAGGTGAAAAAGGGGTTAATTATGAAGCGAAGCCGTTTGATGATTGCCGGGGTGGTGCTGGCGGCCACGGCGGCCGGCTGTGCGGCCGGGCCGAGGGTCGAGTTTGTTCAGCGTGACAAGCAAATCGATGTGACAATCGACGGCAATATCGCTGCGAGTTACCGTTACGGCAGTGAGCTGACCAAACCGGTTTTGTGGCCCGTCAAAAGCCCTTCGGGGATAGTTTTGACTCGCGGCTTTCCTTTTGCAAAAGTCAAAGGCGAGAGCACGGACCATCCGCATCATACGGGGGTCTTCTTTACTTATGACAAAGTCAACGGGCAGGGCTTCTGGAACAATACGACCTCGCCGCCGCAGATAAAGCACATTAAAATCGCACGGATGCAGCCGGGCGACGGCGAGGGGACGCTCTCGGTTCTGCTGCACTGGGTCGGCAAGGACGGCAAGGCGCTTCTCGATGAGAAGCGGGATATGGTTTTTCGAACTTTGCAGGACGAATACACGATTGATTTTACGATGAAGCTTACCGCCATTAACGGCAAAGTTGTATTTGACGATACCAAGGAAGGGATGTTCGCCATTCGAGTGGCGGGCTGGCTCAGAGAAGACAAAGGCAGCGGCGAGTACCTCAGCAGCAACGGCGACCGGCACGAAAAAAATATCTGGGGCAAACGGGCAAGCTGGGTACGTTTGCAGGGACAAAAAGCCGGCAGGGTAATCGGCATTGCAATTTTCAATCATCCCGACAGCGTGAATTATCCGACGTACTGGCACGCCAGGGGATACGGGCTTTTCAGCGCCAACCCTCTGGGACAGTTTGCGTTCCAAAAGGGCAGAAAAGTCAAAAATCCGCAGCCGTTGAATTTCACACTTGACTCCGGCAAAAGTGCCGTCTTCAAATTCAGGATGAGCATTTACGAAGGCGACAAATCGGCCGAGGACCTGCAGCGGGAGTTTGAAGAGTTTGCGGGTGGTTAACGAAGTTTGCATATCAGAATCGCGGCGGCCTGACCGTTGAGATTTCTACCCGGGACAATAGCAATGGATATCATCTTGTTTTTCAAGGGTTTGGCCGTCGGAATCGTGATGGCGGTACCTATCGGGCCTGTCGCTTTTCTGTGCGCACAAAGGACGTTGGCCGGGGGCAGAATTAGCGGCTTGGTCTCGGGGCTCGGCGCCGCCGGCGCCGATGCGATGTGCGCAGCTATTGCGGCGTTCGGCCTGACGTTCATCTCTGATTTTATGGTTGCCCAGCAGATGTGCTTTCGGCTGTTTGGAGGCGTTTTCCTCTGCCTGATGGGGGTAAGGGCGCTGCTGTCAAAAAAGGTCCGGACCGGCGCACTGGCGGAGAAACTGGGCCACTTCAACAATTTCGGCTCGACACTGCTGCTGACGCTGTCGAACCCGATGACAATTCTGCTGTTTGCAGCCATCTTCGCCGGCCTGGGCCTGATGGGTATGAGCACCGACTATGGCTCCGGCGCTCTGCTCGTGGCAGGCGTATTCACCGGCTCGATGTTCTGGTGGATACTGTTGAGTATATCTGTGGGTATGCTTTACAAAAAACTCGGCGACGGCACACTGCTGCTGCTTGGACATATTTTTGGCGGGACACTGACCGTTCTCGGTTTGTTGGTAATTCTGAGCGTTGTAGCGTGAGCCGGAAGCGTCCGCCGACGAAACCTCCGCATATTCACCGACTTCGCGGCACCTTCTTCGCTCCAGCCAAACGCCATTCGTTTTGGACGACGCCCAAGCTCTCCGCCTCCTTGGGGATAAATTTCGCGGCAGTGACAGCGTTTTGTCAGGGTCTTTAATTTGGAGATGCCGGTTTGATGGTTTTAGCGCAGCGGGCGCATATATCGGGATATTCGGTGTCGGCGCCGACTGTCGGGGAGTAATTCCAGCACCGCTGACACTTCTGATGACTGCTCTTCTGCGCCTTCACCTCTGTTTTGCCCTCCGCCTTCTCAAGCTTAACCTCACTCGTTATACACAGTGCCGCAAACTGCTCGACACCGAACCGCTCCAGAAGCCCCGCCGTCTCCTCACCGCACTTAATGGTAACGGCCGCCTCCTGGTTGCTCGCAATTACCTTTTCCGCCCGAAGGGTCTCGAGAACCCGCAGAACCTCCTCACGCACATCCATAAGTTTGACCCACTTTGGCTCGTCTGAGGCAACATCAACCGAATCATCGACCTTCGGCATCTGAGCTAAATGCACGCTGTCAATATCTTCGCTCCTGTACCGCATCGCCGCCCATGCCTCCTGGGCCGTATGAACCAGTATCGGCGCCAGTATCCGAACCAGCGCATCGAGAATTCTCTGCATCGCCGTCTGGCAGCTCCGCCGGCTCAAACTACCCGCCCCGTCGCAGTACAGCCGGTCCTTCAATACGTCCATATAGATATTGCTCATCTGAACCGTGCAGAAATTGTACACCAGGGAATAGACCCGGTGGAAAACGAAATTCTCGTACGCATCTCGAACCTGCCATATCAGCTTTTCGAGCTGCTGCACCGCCCACTTGTCAACCTCGAACATCCGCTCGTAAGCGACCGAGTCCACCGCCGGATTGAAATCGTAAAGGTTGCCTAACAAAAACCTCAGCGTATTTCTGATTTTCCTGTACGCATCCTGCGTTCGGCTAATCAACTCATCGTTGCACCGAATATCCTCCTGATAATTCACGCTCGCCACCCACAGCCGCAGAATATCCGCCCCGTATTTGCCCACCTCGTCCTGGGCGTTCACGTAATTGCCCAACGACTTCGACTGCTTCAGCCCCTTCTCATCGACGGTAAAGCCGTGCGTCAGCACGCCCTTGAAAGGCGCCTTGCCCATCGCCCCCAGCGCCGGCAGCAGCGACAATTGAAACCATCCACGGTGCTGGTCCGAGCCCTCGAGGTACAAATCCACCGGCACATCCCAGCCGGCCTTCGCCGCCACGCTGTACCAGCTGCAGCCCGCCTCGAACCACACGTCGAATATATTCTCTTCTTTCTGTAAATCATCGAAACTAAAGCCCTCCGGCAGAACAAAATCCTCACCCAAAATCTCCCCCGGCGAATCCGTGAACCAGCTATCCGAACCCTTCCCGCCTATATGCCGGGCAACCGCAAGGACGCTGTCCTTGGTCAGCAGGTTTTCTCCACTGCTGTTCACAAATACCGGTATCGGCAGCCCCCAGCTCCTCTGCCTGCTGATGCACCAGTCGGGCCGCGACTCCAACATCCCCTCGATTCGCTTCTGTCCCCACGCCGGTATCCACCGCACATCTTTGACCGCCTCCAGCGCCATATCCCGCAAGCTCACGTCCGTCCCCTGCAAGTGCTTGTCCACGCGGATAAACCACTGTTCGGTGGCCCGGAATATCACCGGCATCTTGCTGCGCCAGCAGTGCGGGTAGCTGTGCACCATTCTCTCTTCGGCCACCAGAACGCCAAGCTCGCGAAGCTTCGCATTCACCTCGCCGTCCACTTCCAGTACGCTCTTGCCCCTCAGCCACTGCGGAACAGTATCGTCATAGCAGCCGTCGTCGCCCACCGGCGAATAAATCGCCAGTTTATACTGCTGGCCCGTCATATAGTCCTCGACGCCGTGTCCCGGCGCCGTATGCACTAATCCCGTCCCGTCCTCGGTCGTCACGTACTGTGCGCAGACGACCATATAGGCGTCTTTGTCGGTTGGGTTTTTCTCGACGAACGGGTGTTCGTACCGAAGGCCCTCAAGCTCGCCGCCCCGCACAGTTTTTTTGCCGATGCTGTACTGTCCGGCGACGAGTCCCGCCGCCGCAGCCGCCGCCTCGGCACGAGCGACACATACCACTGAAACTATCTGTTTGCCATCTTTTTGGTAACGAATCGTCGTGTATTCAAGCTGCGGATGCACCGCAATCGCCAAGTTCGCCGTTAACGTCCAGGGAGTCGTTGTCCATATCATAAAATACACATTCGTGTCCCCATCCTCGACAAGGCCCAGCTCTTTGAGCTTTCCCACCGACTCGGCCGCAACGGGAAAATTCACATAGATGCTCGGCGAGGCGATGTCCTTGTACTCCAATTCCGCCTCCGCAAGAGCCGTTTCGCAGCCGACCGACCAGTGGATGGGCTTTAGCTGCTTGCGTACCAGGCCCTTATCCACCAGCTCGGCAAACACCTCTAATATCCCCTGCTCATAACTCGGCTTAAAGGTCAGATACGGATTCCCAAAATCCCCGAATATTCCAAGCTGCTGAAACTGCCTGCTTTGTATTTTGACGTACCTGCTCGCATATTTCTGACAGAGCCGGCGAATCTGCGGCTTGCTCATTTCGCGCGTCTTCTCGCCTAATTCCGTCATCACCTTCGCCTCAATCGGCAGCCCGTGGCAGTCCCAGCCCGGCACAAACGGGGCATCGAAACCCGTCATCGTCTTATACCGCACAACAAAGTCCTTCAGAACCTTATTGATAACGTGGCCCATATGGATATCGCCGTTTGCATAAGGTGGCCCATCGTGCAGTATATATCTCTTTGAGCCGGCCCTGGCCCTGCGAATCTGCCCGTAAATATCCTCTTTCGCCCAGCTCTTTCGCATCACCGGCTCGTTCTGCACTAAATTCGCCTTCATCGGAAAGCCCGTCTTCGGCAGATTCAACGTTTCCCGGTAACCCTTTTTCTTCTCATCAGACATCTGCAATACCTTTATCAATCCACATCACGTCAAACCCAAGATTCTATGCCCATCCACACAATCTGTCAATATCGCCGGCTCAAGCGGTCGGCCTGGTCAGGGAAACATCGCTTCATCACGGAGCAGGACGGGTTTTTTCCTTGAAATTTTGCTGACAGTCCGGTAAAATACT
>CAZPDW010000077.1:0-9842 GCA_964585535.1 uncultured Pirellulales bacterium | reverse complement strand
CCCGTTGAATCGCTCCTACCTCGCCGTGGCTCCGGCACGGTGGGTCGGATTGTCTCCAGAGTTTTCATTACCGATATAAATTAACCGCCTTCGGCGGAACTTTTTTAGACAGGATAACAGGATTGACAAGCTATTTTTTATTTATCCTGCATTATCCTGTAAATCCACCGTCAGGTGTCCCCAAGCGGACTGTCAAAAATACAAATTCCTATACATTCAAGTTGATTCCTCTTTTTTTACCCCGCATAGAGAAAGAACGTCTAAGGGGGTAAATGGGAAATATCAGATTAGAGTAGCTTTGCGGCGTCGGCATCGACGAGCCAGGTGACTTTGTCGAGGACGGGCCAGAGGATATGAATGGGGTAGCGTACCTCATCCGGCCTGGCGGTCAAAACCTCTTTTAGAGTGCGGGCCTTTTCCTCACCGCTGACGAGGACCGTAATTCGCGAGGCGGCGCAGAGGACGGGATGGGTAAGCGTAATCCTGTTAACCGGCTCGTCGGCAAGTTTCTGGTCGAGAAAGTACACGACACAGGTCAGGTTTTTAGTCTCAAACGAAGCGAAACTATCAGGGAAGAGCGAGCCGGTGTGCCCATCCGCACCCATACCAAGAATGATTAGGTCAAACTCAGGCAGCTCGCCCGGCTTCAGGTCGAACACGGCTCGAATGGTTTGTTCATACAATTGTGCGGCAAGGTTGAAATCGTCGCTCTCGGTTGGAATGCGGTGAACATTTTCATTCGGGATGGGCACAGCCCTGAGGAAAGTGTCGGCGGCGAGCTTGTAGTTGCTGTGCGCAGAATCAGGCGGGACGCATCGCTCGTCAACCCAAAAGAGGTGAATCTTGTTCCATTGGAGGGCTTTTACGCCGGGGTCGTCGGCAAGCAGTTGAAAAAACTGACGTGGTGTCTGGCCGCCGGATATGGCAATACAGCATTTGTCCTTTTGGTCCAGGACTTCCCTGGCCGCGGCGGCAAACAACTCGACACATCTGGTAGCAAGAGCACCCGTATCGCCGACTACTTCGAGATTCGGCTTGTAGTTTGCCACGGTTTCCATCTTTTTAGCCCCTTTGCCCGTATTATATGCCAAACAGCACAACTGTCAAGCGGCACAGCAAAATAAATATAGTCGAAAATGATTATTTGTGTTCGGAGAAAATTTGGCCGGTAGAACTTTTAAGAGCCGCTGTGACCTTCAAACAGGGGATAATCGGTCGATACATCCTTCTGAACGGTTTTTTTGGTAACAGCGGCTTTGAAGTCCTCCAAAATCATATAGAGCGACGGAACAAGCAGCAGTGTAATCAGGGTGGCGAAGACGACTCCGAAGCCGAGACTAATGGCCATCGGGATGAGGAAACGCGCCTGGAGACTCCGGCTGAAAATCATAGAGGCCAGGCCAAAAAAAGTGGTCAGCGTCGTGAGCATAATAGGCCGAAAACGCCTTGTGGCACAGTCGCGGATTATCTGAACAAGCGGCAGGCCCTCTTTGCGCTCACGGTTGATAAGGTCTATGAGGATAAGCGAGTCGTTGACGACAACCCCGGACAAGGCAACGATTCCAAACAGCGAGAGGATGCCGAGATTGAACTTTGTCCCAAGGACCCAGCCCATTACGATGTGGCCTATGATGGCGCCGACGATTCCGAATGGAATTGCGGACATAACGATTAAGGGCTGGAAGTAGCTTCGGAACTGCACGGCAAGCAGGGCATAAATGGCCAACATAGCAAGCGGGAAGGTAACCAGCAAGCTGGATAAGGATTCGCTTCGTTCTCTTTCTTCGCCGGCGAATCTGTACTGCAGGCCCGGGTATTCCCTCATCAGCCCGGGCAGCACTCGTTCGGCGAGGTCCGCATTTATTTCGGCGCTGTTTGCGACCGCCTGGTCAACCTCTGCGGCGACACTAACGACCCGGCGACGGTCAACCCGCCGAATGGCGGCGAAGCCGCGGCCGTAACGAACCATAGCAACCTCTTTAAACGGTATTTCCGTTCCATCGGGAAGACGTATTCTAAGGTTTTCAATATCGGCAAGACTTTTTCTCTCTCGCTCGGGGTACCGAACCATCACGCGGATGTCGTCGCGGCCTCGCTGGATTCGCTGCGCCTCGTCGCCGTAAAAGGCGTGCCTGACCTGTTCGGCAAGGTCGGCGAGAGTAAGACCGAGGTTGCGGCCGCTTTCACTGAGCCGGAGCTTCAGCTCGGCCTTTCCCTGTTCAAAATCGTCGGTAATGTCGCTGACGCCGGTGTAGCCGTGCAGGATTACCTTTAAGCTCTCGGCCGCTTTGAGCAGGTTATCAAAGTTGCGGTGCGACAGCTCGACATCGACGGCCTTGCCGGTACTGACAATCCTGCCCAGAAATGTAAGCGAGGAGATACCGGGTATTTCACCGACAATCTCTCTCCAGCGGTTCTGCATTTTCGTGGTCGATTCGGCATTGGGATTTCGGTCTTCGCTGCTGAGAAGCTCCACATTTACCTCGGCAAGATTAGCCCCGCCGGCGCCGCCGGCTTGCTGGACGGGCCCGCCGCCCCGTGATGAGGGCTGGTCGCCGATGATGGTCGCCATGTGCCTGAACAGCGATGGCTTACCGGGCCGGTTTGCATCGAACTGGCGTTGGACCTGAAGAGCCGCCTTTTCAATTCGCTCGACAATCCTTTGCGTCTGCTGAACAGGCGTTCCCTGGGGCATTGTGAGTGTTGCAAGCATATTGTCGGCTTCGACTGGGTCGAAGAAGACGATTTTGATGTACCCGCCGGCAATCCAACCGATGGTAACTAAAAATATCGCGATACCCACCGCCAGAGTAACGTACCGGCCCTTTACCGCACGCTCGACAAACGATGCAAAGGGGCCTTTGACAAATGCGAACAGCCGGCGTTCGACGGCGAGCCGCAGCTTTTCAATACCCCTGAACAGGATGAATTTATTCTTAAAGCCGCCCGCGGACAGATGGGCAGGCAGAATCAACAACGCCTCAATCAAGCTCACCAAGAGAACGCTGATAACGACAATCGGGATTACCCGCATTATCTTTCCCATAATTCCTGGAATAAACAGCATCGGGACAAAGGCAAAGATTGTCGTGAGGACCGCCAGCGTAACGGGGGCGACCATTTCTTTGACGCCCTTTATCGCCGCATCGATGCGCGACAGGCCCCGCTGCCGCAGCGCAAATATATTCTCACCGACCACGATAGCATCGTCAACGACCAGGCCGAGCGACATAATAAATGCAAAAAGAGATATCATATTGATGGATACGCCGAATTTCGGCAGCAGCCAGAAGGCGCCTAAAAACGAGGTTGGGATGCCCATTGTGGTCCAGAAGGCCAGGCGAACGTTAAGAAAGAGCATCAAACACAGAAAGACGAGCGTCAGGCCGAAGCAGGCATTCTTTGTCAGCAGGCCGATTCTTGCGCGGAGAATTTCCGACTGGTCCTGCCAGGTAGCGATGGATACACCGGCGGGAAGTATATTCTTTTCTCTGCGGACGTACTGCTTAACCGTCCGTGCAACGTTCAGGGCATCCTGGCGGGCGACGCGGAAGACCTTAACAAAGGCGGCGGGGTGCCCGTCGAACCGCGCGTACATATCGGTATCCTCGAAGCCGTCGGTAACCGTCGCGATGTCACCGAGGCGAACCTGCGTGCCGTCGTTTTTTGAAAGGACAATAATCTTTTCGAATTCAGGTCCGTAGTATTTCTGGCCCTGGGTTCTGACAAGTATTTCGCCGCCTTTTGTTTTAACCGAGCCGGCCGGGACGTCGAGAGACGAGCGTCTGACGGCCGCGGAAACCTGCTCGAAGCTGAGGCCATAGCGACGAAGATTCTCTTCGGATATGTCGATAGAGATTTCGTAGGGACGGACGCCCGTGACGTCAACCTGGCTGATATTGGGCAGGGTCGTCAGGTCGTCACGCACCCTGTCGGCCAACTTCTTGAGAGTTTTTTCGGATACATCGCCATAGAGGACGGCTGTGATTACCTCGTAACGGCTGGTCAGCTCGGTTATGATGGGCTTTTCGGTTTCTTCCGGGAATGTAATGATTCTATCGACCTCGGCTTTTATGTCGTCGAGCGCCTTGCGGGAGTCAGCGTAGTCCTCCAGCTCGACTAAAACCATGCCAACCCCTTCGGCGGCGGAAGCGGTGATTCGTTTAATACCGTCCACGGCGGCTATCGCTTCCTCGACTCGCAGAATGACGCCCTGCTCGACGTCAATCGGGGTCGCCCCGCGGTAGGGTACGGTGATGCTAATCATATCGAGAGTGAACTCGGGGAAGAACTCGACCTTCATTGTGAGTACAGTGAGCAGGCCCGCCACGATAATCAGCAGCATCAGCAGATTGGCGGCGACATGATTTGTGGCGAACCACGCCAGCAGACCTTTTTTTTCAGCCGGTTCTTTCATTCATCGGCCCCCTGAACATCCGGCGCGGGTACACTTTCGCTGAATTTCGTCTGCTCCGCAGCCGCCGCCGGCTGATAACGTACCGACATACCGTCCGTTGCCACATCAAGAGAGCTGACCACGAGCTTGACGCCATTGTCGAGGCCCTTGAGGACGTATGCAAAATCCCTGTCGGTGCGAACTACATCGACCGGGCGGATGCGGAGCTTTCCATCGACGATGAGCCAGAGCGTATTTTCCTCGTGAAGGGCATACCGGGGCACGGCGAAGACATTTTTCAGTGTACGGCCCTCAATCAGCACCTCGACGAACATACCGGGAACAAGGGGCGGCTGTGAGTCATCGGCCTCGAAGGGATGCCGAACCTCGACAACAACCGAAACGAGACGGGATTTTCTATCAACTTCGCCGACGGTTCTTTTGACGTACCCGGTCCAGGTGTGCCGAGCGCCGGCGAACTCGGCCTCAACGGCGGCAACAGCGGAACCACCAACGGAGGGGTCGTCGTTCGCAGCGACGGGCTGCTGGGGGACATCGAACCATGCGAGGTCCTTATTCTCCAGCGGAACCTCAATATCGACCGCTTCAATACCGTAGGCAGAGCCGACGGTGCGGCCTGCTGCGACAAACTGGCCAAGGCCGACCAGCTTGCTTACGATGCGGATGTCAAGTGGCATTGAAAGGATTGTTCTGTCGAGGTTGAGCCGGGCGGTCTCGAGGCGGGCTTTGGCCGATTCGAGCTGGGCCTGAGCGCGTCGAATCTGCGGCTGTCGCAACACCAGCGGTGAGGAGGGTTGGGTATCGGGATTTAGCTGTCGCCATTCCTGCTTTGCTACTTCGGCCTCGGCCTTTTCGGTATCGATGCTGACGGCGGCCTCGGCGACAAGCGCCTCGGCCTGCTGAACGGCAAGCTCGTAGTCACGCGGGTCGATTTTGATAATTGGCTCGTTCGCCCGGATAAAGCCCCCTGCCGTGAATAGAGAATTGAGCCAGACAATGTTTCCAGCGACCTGTGGAGCAATTTCCACCTCGACCTTCGGGCTGACCGTACCGTAGCCGCGGATAATCATAGGGATTTCGCGGGCGTTGAGGCGAACAACTTCAACCAGAGGCGCCGGCGTCTGCCGTTCGATGTGCTCGGGTTCTTTTCTGGAGATTATCATAAGATATGCGGCCAAAGCTGCGGCGGCAACAATAAGGACGAAAACGTAAAACTGTCTGTGTCTTTTCGGCAAAGTGACAAGCCGTCCCAGGCGGCCGGGGCGAGAGCCGGTTTTTACTTTTCTTGCGTCTGCTGTCACAGGTCTGTTCCCTACTAATTAAGGTTCCGGTTTCACTTTTTTTCCGCTTTTGCGAGCGGTCGATTTTTTTCGGCTTCGCCGTGCCCGGCCCAGTTACCGCCGAGGGCAAGATGAAGGTTGACCCGAGCGGTCCAGAGCCGGCCTTTGAGGACAGCCAACTGTTCCTCGGCAGCATATCGGCGGCGTTCGGATTCGAGGACAGTGAGCACCGTCTCGACACCGCGGCTGTACCGCTGTTTTGAGAGATGTTCAGCGGCGTCTGCCTCGGTGAGCCGGGCGTGGGCGTGCTGAAGCTGGGTCTGCAGGAGCTGTTCGGCAGCGAGGGCATCTTCGACTTCTCTCAGCGCCGTCAGAACGACACCGGCGTATGCGGCTGCAAACTGTTGATACCTGGCTTTTGCGGCATCGACCTGAGCGAGGAGACGACCACCCTGGAAAATTGGCTGGGCGAGATTGATTATACCGGAATAGACTTCGGTATTCCTTTTCCATATATCGTTCCAGGTGTCGGCGCTTCGTCCAACGTTGCCGGTAAGCGTCAGGTCGGGAAAAAGCTGGGCAATACTAACGCCGAGCCGCTGATTTGCAGCGCGGAGGGAGAACTCGGCGGCCCTGATATCGGGACGGCGGTCCAGAAGTGAAGCGGGCAGACCTACGGGGACGGGCCTGAGGTCAGGCAATTCGGCGAGGCCCTGCGGCAGCGGACCGGATGAGCCGGGACGACGAGCCAGAAGAACATCGAGGGCGTGCATAGCTGTTATGAGCGACAGCTCGATTGCGGGCTCGGTTACCTGAGCAGAGGCGAGATTTTCACGTGCCAATCTGACATCGACAGGTCCGACAAGGCCTTCGTTATACCGCCGTTCGACGATTTGAAGGGTTCTGCGGCGACTTTCAGTGGTCGCCTCAGCTATCGCCAGGCGGCACTGAAGGGTCGCTATGTCGGTCCTGGCCTTGATGACCGATGCGATGAGTGAGTTTGTAAGCGCCTGCCGGTTTGCGCCGGCGGCGAGGAGGTCCTGCCAGGCGGCCCGTTCGGCGTGCCTCAGTTTGCCCCAGAGGTCGAGGACATAGGAAATGGAAAGGCCCTGTGAGTAGTTAGTTGTCAGGGCGTTGAATCTGCCGCCGCCGAAGTTGAACGAGACCTTGTTTCTGCTTCTGGAGAGGTTGTAAGAGACAGCGGGCCAGAGTCGCCCGCGATTTTCAGCGAGAACCGCCTGGGCTTCGAGGACCCTTGCAGCGGCGGCTTTTATGTCGTAGTTATTGTTGAGGGCCTCGATTACGAGACGGGGAGTGAGGGGGTCGCCGAAGCGATACCACCATTCATCGGTTTGCGTAAGGGCGTTGGGGTCCTGATTGTTCTCGCCGGCTAAATAGTATCCCCCGGGCGTTTCTGCAAGCGTAGCGGGTCGCTTATACTCAGGCCCGACCATACAGCCGGGCAGAGACACACCGCAAATACACATTATTACGATACTCAATAAGCTTGACGTATCAGGCATTTTCACTGCCAGTCTCCCTGCACGCACAAATGCCGGCGGCGGAAAATTTGACGATATGTTCGATAATCCCGGGTATGTCAAAGGCCGGCGAGTCGAAGGTTGCCGTACCCTCGAACATCGCCTTGATATGAACTGCGTGAACCAACTGGGCAATCAGCGACATAATACACTGCTTCGCCGCCGTCTCGCCAATACCCGGACAAACTATCTGAAGGGCCTGTCCGAGAGCGGCCAGGGTCGGCCCGGCTAATTCTTCCACAAACAGTCCCGCCGGCAGACGCCTGTCAACCATCTCGCGCGCAAACAAGTCCATAAACCGCCGGCTGTCGTCTAAATCGGCAAAGGGCTCGGCGAAGGCCTTCGAAAAGGCAGAAAGCAGACCGTTGAGGGTTGGCGCAGGTTTCTCGGCCATAGCCGTTTCAATACTTACCAAACGGCTCTGCTTCATCCGGCGCAACCGCTGCCTGAAGAGCTCGCAGTAGAGTTCTTCCTTGCTGCCGAAGTGATAGTTCACCGAAGCGAGGTTGCAATTTGCCTTGCCCGTAACATCCCGTATAGACGTTCCCTCAAAGCCCTTCTCAGCAAAGAGCTCTTCAGCCACGACCAAAAGCCGTTCCCTGGCGTCTTTTGGCCTTGCTTCACTATTCGCAAAATCCACATTATCCATTATGCAGCTCCCAAACGTTCGTTTCATACCATAGTATAAAACGAACGTTTGAAATAATCGATTGAAATCTTCCGTTTAGACAGCCGGTTATTGGGATATTTGTCAAGTGCTACCGTGGAACATCTCGTCGGGCGTTTTTGAGGCAAATAGCGGCGTTTCGCTTGAGGCGCTGCAAACCCGTGCGATGCAGCGGCGAGCCGGAAAAGCGCGCCTTAAAGTCGTTTTCGTTCAGCCCCAGGACGAGGTTAAGGTCGAGCATCACCCTTTCAGGGTGGAATTTGAGCAGTGGATTAGCTAACGCGGCAGCGCGGTGCTGATATGGGCAGGCGAGGACGCACCGGTCGCAGCCGAAAAGCCGGTCGCCGATTTTCGTGGCGAGGTTTTCGGGGATGTCACCTCTGTGTTCTATGGTGAGGTAGCTGATACATTTATTCGCGTCGAAGTATCCATCGGGTCTTAAGGCGCCCGTCGGACAAGCGTTGAGACATTTGTTGCAGTCGCCACAGGAATTCTCTATTGGTTCACCGGGTACAAGTTCGAGATTCGTCAGAAGCTCACCGAGGAATATTTCAGGCCCGAGTTCGGGGTTGATAAGCATGTGGTTTTTTCCGATGAAGCCCAGGCCGGCTCGTTCGGCGAGCGCACGTTCCAGAACGGGCGCCGAGTCGCAGCAGATTTTGAATTTGAGGCCCGGCCCGGCGATTCCCAGAATAAACTCCGCCAGGTCGCGCAGGAGTTTTGTTATGAAGGGGTGGTAATCTTCGTATTGAGCGTAGTGAGCGACGCGACCTGTCGGGCCTGCCGTCGGCGGGGAGGAAAATTCAGGCGGCTTGTAGCTGAGAGCAACGACGATGACAGACCTTGCGCCTTCGAGGAGCTTTGCGGGTTCGAGACGCTTTTCGAGGTTTCTCTGCATATAGCCCATACCGGCAGCGAAACCGGCAGCGAGCCAACTCTTAAGACACTCAACGTGGTTGTCGCCGACCGGCGATGCATCGGTTATGCCGACGAGGTCGAAACCCAGTTGGAGGGCCTTTTGCTTTATGTCATCAGAGAGAGGCATATCTATATTATCGCGACAATGGTATGAGGACGACCTTGCGGTAGTAAATTTCCGCCCCTTCGGACTGGATGAGGATTTTGCCTTTTTGGACGCTGAGGTCGGTGGCCTGGTTGACGACAACGCCGTTGACAATATGTGTAATCTTGTCACCATCGGCAATGACCTCGATGATGTTCCACCGCCCGTGCGGTTTTTCGACGTCTTGTGTCTTTATGATTCTGTCGTATTTTTTGTCGAATCGTTTGCCGTTGGCGGTGACGGCGGGGCCGACGAGCCAGATGTCGCCGCAGTCGCCTTCCTGAATCTGACATTCGATTGAATAGGGCCAGACCTCATCCCGCTTGTCTTTGGGGAAATGATAGAGGACGCCGCTGTCGCGTTTTGAGTTTTCGCGCGGGGGAAACTTTTTTTCGCCCCATTTGAATTCGACAATGAGGTGGTAGTTTTCGTACTCTTTATTTGTGCCGAGGTAGCCGAACTGCTTTCCAGAGACGTGGAGGATGCCGTTTTCGACTTTGAAAACACCTTCGGGGTCACTATTAATGCCGACTTTTTCAATGACGGTGTACCAGCCGGTGAGGTCCTTGCCGTTGAAAAGGTCGATTGCGGAGGTTCGTACGGAGCCGGCGCATCCGGAGAGGATTATTACAGCCAGGGGCACGAAAAGGGCGGCTGGGCAATTGAAACGTTTGAGTGAGGTCATTTAATTGTCTCCTTATTATCGACGTATGTATCCGTCTTCCATGTCAGGGCTGTTTTGACGGCGGCTTTTGTTTTTCGCAGGCCGGTCTTTGCGACGGTCAAGGCATCGTCACTATTCCAATATTCGGGGTTGAATAGCTCGAGCGAGAGGACGGTGGTGGAGCCGTAGGCGGCAAGGTCGCCGAGGATC
>CAZPDW010000076.1:0-9857 GCA_964585535.1 uncultured Pirellulales bacterium | reverse complement strand
AAATGAAAGGGCAAGCGAAGAATTTGAAAGGAAGGACAATGGGACGGGTTCGATACTGTTCGGTCCGGCTGGCGATGGTTCTTGTGTTCGCGTGCGGTGCGGCAGCGGAGCCGGTGTTGCCCACGCTCGACGGGGCGCCCGACAAGGCGGCGCTGTTAGAGAGAATCGAGAAGGCGCAGGAGGATGTGAATCGTCATAAGGGCGGGTATGTTATCGTTGGGCGAGTGGTTGTGGAGCAGGGCGACGATGCGACACTGGTTAATTCTCAGATGAAGATTTTGGAGGGCGGTTATTTTGCGGATGCGACGAAAGATTTGACACGGCCTGTGGGCTTTAGGATGCATCAGTATGCGCCTTGCGATTTGGCACTGAAGGGTATGGAGGGGGACGTTGTGGATGTGGGCGAGATTGTGATGAAGCGTTTGCCGGCAGAGCAGCTTGTGCCGGTTACCGGAAAGATAGTTCTGGAAGGAGATGAGGATCCAAGTCAGGCGAGTGTACGGTTTTCGATATCCAAGGGGCCGAAAAACACGCCTTCGAACGGCACCGAGCCGCGTCCGTACTGGCCCGAGCCGGTCGCTGTTGTGATAGACTCGGACGGCGTCATCGACATGAACGGTTTTTCTCCGGTCACCTACTATTGCACCGTTGAGGCGCCCGGTTTTGTCAGGCAGGGATTCAGTGTGGACTTCAAACCGGGCGAGGGCGCCGATATCGGGACGGTTTTACTGGAAAGACCGAGTCGGATCTGGCTTGAGTATATAGTGTCCGACAAGGCCCCTTTTGAGCTTGAGCAGATGGAGGAGGCGGTACTTAGTGGAGGAGACCGGTGGAAGGCGACGCCGGACATTTATGGCTGGGACCTTGAATTCGAGCAAGAAGGCAGTGAGATATTTTTCAGATACTTCTATGCTCCCTGTTATATTGAAGATCTTGGAGAGGGTGAGTTAGAGGACTTTGCAGATATTGACGAAGGTCCGACGGAGGTACGGCCACAGGACACGCTCGTGAACAGCGGGCACGTCTATCTTCTCAATCAAGCCCACTGGAAACGGCTTGTGCTGTTTAAGGTTACTATCGAGGAGCCGGATTAAGGGGGGTCAGCGGAACAGAGCGGCGGCGGGGCCGTGGGAAAAGTGATTTGATGGAGAGCGGTTATGAGCGGCGGAAAGAGAATGTTTCAACTATTGTTTGTTGCAGCGTTATTGATTCCCGCGGTGGCGGCCGGTGGCCAGACGCAGGGGACGTGGCAGGAGACGCTTCGGTTGCGGCGGGAGCGGCTTGTGGCCGAGACCGGCAGGGCCAGCACGAGTGAAGAGCGGCGAGCGATATGGCGGCGGGTGCAGGATGATTTCAATACCGTTGACGCCCTGGTTGAGATGACGATGGACAAGACCGAGCGGATATGGGATGCGGACTGGAAGGCGGGCGATTTGAAGGAATTGGCGAGGCGATACGCCGCCGCGGCCGGGGCGACAAAACAGTACAAGCCGGTAGAGACATCGTTTGACCCGGTGGCTGAGGCAGAGAAGCTCGCCGATGAGGTCAGCACGGCCGAACAGCTCCGGAAGGTTCGAGAGACTTACTATGCGGCGTTTCGGCTGATGGAAAATCTGGTGCTGCGTGAGGCGGATGAGAATATCGAGAAGTACCGGATGGGGACATTGGTTGTCAAGGCAAAGCCGGGTGCGGAGGTGAAGGTCGAGCAGACACGGCATAGTTTTCTGTTCGGGACGAGCTTGAACGACCAGATGTGGGCGACGAAGGCGGACTTCGACGACCCGCGGGTGTGGGAGAATGATTTTGACTGGCTGAACGAGAAAAACCGGTATCCGTTTATCGAGGCCAATCGGCAGCGGTACTATCAGCTTATCAGGGACAACTTCAACATCGGCGTATTTCAGAACGCGGCGAAGTGGTTCAACATTGAGCCGGAGGAAGGGGACATATACTGGACAAGCGCCGAACGGACGACGAAATGGGCTCTTGAGAACGGATTGGCGATGCGGGGACACTGCGTGATATGGAGCTGCGAGCGGTTCGTGCCACAATGGCAAAAAGACATGAGCGATGCCGAGCTTCGGCGGGTCATCGAGCGGCGGTGCAGGGAAGTGGCGAACTTCTTTGCAGGGCGTGTCGATGAGTGGGATTTGAATAACGAGATGCTGCACTGCCGGTGGTACAGAGACCGGCTGGGCGACGAGATTGTGGGCGATATGTTCCGCTGGTTCAAGCAGGCGAATCCCGAGGCGGTATTGACGCTGAACGACTTTCGAGTTCTCAACAATCGTTATCGAAGTGCGCTCGATGAGTATATCGCCCAGGCGCGGGAGTTCAGGAATAAGGGCTATGCGCTCGGCGGGATAAACTGTCAGTCGCATAGCTGGGCCGGCGTGACGAATATCGGGTTCGTGAAATACGCACTGGACAAGCTCGCCCGGACGGGCCTGCCTTTGAAAATCAGCGAGTACATTATCGACGACCAGGCAGGCAATGCCGATTATGCGGCGGCGATGTTGGAGAAGCATTTTCGGGTATTTTTCGGTCAGCCGGCGGTCGAGGCGATACTATTCTGGGGCATCTGGGAGGGGACACACTTTTCTCCGAGCGACGCCTTGTGGAAGAAGGACTTTACACCGACGCCGGCGGCGAAGGCATATCGCAGATTAGTGTTCGAGAAGTGGTGGACGCATTGGGATGGTGTGGCGGATGAGGACGGCGAATGCCGGGTTCCGGTTTTTTACGGCAAATACAAAGTGACGGTCAACGGCAGGGAAATGGAAATAGTATTCACCAGAGCCGAAGGAAAAGAAAAAACCGTGGAACTGAACTGAGAAGAAAGAGAGACGAGCAAGATTTTTACCCTCACTTTCTTTCGACGGGCTCGTCTCTCTTTACGACTATGCCGGGCCGGGTCGAGGAGAAGGTCGGCGTTGTCGGCTCGGCGGAAATTAGTTTTGTCTATTTAAAGTGTACGATGATTTTTGGCAGGTGGTTCGTGGAAAGGGAAAAAAGTTTTTGTTTTCGTGGCACAGACGAGAAAAGGGGACATTGATGAAGATTGCGATTGGTTCGGACCACGCGGGATTTGATTACAAAGAGCAAATCAGGGAATTTCTCGCCGGCAGGGGTTATGAGGTGAAGGACTTCGGGACGTATTCGCCGCAGCGGTGCGACTACCCGGATTTTGTGCGGCCCGTAGCGAAGGCGGTCTCGGCCGGTGAGTTCGAGCGAGGAATTGTCCTCGGCGGCTCGGGCAACGGCGAGGCGATGGTGGCGAACAAGGTACGCGGGATTCGATGCGCACTGTGCTGGGATTTGCGAAGCGCGAGGTTTTCGCGGGCGCACAACGATGCGAACGTGCTGTCATTAGGCCAGCGGATGATACCGATAGAGACGGCTCTGGAAATAGTGCAGCTTTGGCTCGACACGCCGTTCGACGGCGGCAGGCACGTCGCCCGAATAGAAAAATTCGAGCCGGACTGATTTGAGCCGGGGATGGTTATGTGAGGATATGTTTGCAATGCGCGTATTGTGGAAAATAATCGCTGTATTAACCGGCCTGATGATTTGTTCAGGGATTTTGGGCTGTGGGGTATCCGGCAGGGGCGCGGAGCTTAAAAGAGCAGGGCGGGAATTGATTGTTTGCGGCGGGCCAAATGTACTCATACTCGAACTCGATGGGAAAACCGGACCGGGCTGGAAAAAGCTCTGGAGCTGGACAGCCAGGCGTGCCGACGACCTGCCCGGCTATATGAAGGGCAAGTTCAATTCGACGGACGACTGCAAGAGCGTCAACGACGGCAGGGAAATTTTGATAACATCGTCGGCAGGCGGGGCGGCTCTTGTGGAGCGGCAGACGAAGAAGGTGCGGTTTTGGGCCTCCGTTGCAAACGCTCATTCGGCTGAGCTGCTGCCGGGCGGGCGCATTGCCGTGGCTTTGAGCACGGCTGAGGACGGCAACGCTATCGAAATTTACGATATCAACGAGCCGGAAAAGAAGCTATACCGGGACGAATTATACTCCGCTCACGGCGTGGTGTTCGACGACGGCAGGCAACTGCTCTGGGCTTTGGGCTACGATGAGCTGCGGGCATACGAACTGCAGGACCGGCAAACGGCTGAGCCGAAGCTGAAAAGAAAACATACATTCGAGATTCCGGGCAGGGGCGGTCATGATTTGCAGGCGGTTCCGCACAGTGATGAGCTTATAATCACGGAAGAAGCGAGCGTGTGGCTGTTCGACCGGCAAAAGGGGACATTCCGGGAGCATCCGCAGCTTGCGGGTAAGCGGAACGTCAAGAGCGTGATGGTTCATCCGCTTACAGGCCGGACGGTATATGTCCAGGCCGAGGAGAACTGGTGGGCTTATAACATTCGTTTTTTGAATCCTGCCAAAAAGCTGGCCCTGCCCGGGCTTCGGCTGTACAAGGCACGGTGGGTTGTGAGGCGACGGTGATTATGAAAAAGATGGTTTTTCTGAGTCTGCTGCTGGTGTTGACCGCCGGCTTGGCCCGCGGCGCCGGGACGGTTTTGGTTGAGGCGGAAGGGTTTGATGATTTAGGCGGGTGGGTGATAGACCAGCAGTTTATGAACCAGATGGGCTCGCCCTATGTGCTTGCGCACGGGTTGGGTGTGCCCGTGGCTGATGCGCAGACGGTGGTGAAGCTTGGCGGGCCGGGCACGTATCGGATATGGGTTCGCACGCGCAACTGGGTTGCACCGTGGAATGCGCCCGGGGCGCCGGGTAAGTTTACGGTGCTCATCGACGGGCGGGCGCTGCCTGTCGTTTTCGGAACAGAGGGGGCCGAGTGGGATTGGCAGGATGGCGCCACGATTGAGACGGCCAAATCGCAACTGACAATCGCATTGCACGATTTGACGGGTTTCGAGGGCAGGTGCGATGCGATATTGCTGACGAGGGATTTGCAGACAAAGCCGCCGGAGCGGGTGGCGGGGGCTGCTCAGTTTACGGAGCCGCTGACGGTTAAGAAGTATGACCTTGTAGTGGTGGGCGGCGGTATGGCGGGGACGTGTGCATCTCTTTCGGCGGCCCGGCTGGGTTTGAAGGTCGCATTGATACAGAACAGGCCTGTGCTCGGCGGCAACAACAGTTCGGAGGTGCGGGTGCATCTGGGAGGCAAAACGAATTTCGAGCCGTACCCGAGAATAGGCGACATTGTGCGGGAGATTGGGCCGAGGCAGGACAAAGGTAACCGGGCGGCATCGGTATATTTTGAGGACAATAGAAAATTAAATGCGGTGCTGGCGGAAAAGAATATCGAACTGTATTTGAATACGCATGCCTGTGGGGTTGAGAAAAAAGCCGGCAGGATTGTTGCGGTCTTAGCGAAAGATATACGGACGGCAAAGGAATATCGTTTTAGTGCGCCGCTGTTTGCGGACTGTACCGGTGACGGGACTATCGGTTATCTTGCGGGTGCGGATTTCGATATGACCAGCGAAGGACATATGGGTTCCAGCAATCAGTGGCGGGTGGTCGATACGGGCAGGCCTGTGAGTTTCCCGCGATGTCCGTGGGCGATTGATTTGAGCGAGCGGCCATTTCCGGGCAGGGGCAAGCCGGATGGGTACAAGAAGCTCGGCGACTGGGACTGGGAGAGCGGCTTTTATTACGACCCGATAAAAAGGAGCGAGTACATTCGGGATTTGAACCTTCGTGCGATGTACGGGGCGTGGGATGCGCTGAAGAACATAGATAAGGTATATCCGAATTACAAGATTGAGTGGGCGGCATACATTGCGGGCAAGCGCGAGTCTCGCCGGCTGATGGGCGACGTTGTCCTGAGTGCGAAAGACCTGGTGAAGAACAAAGAGTACCCGGACGGGTGCGTGCCGACGAGCTGGGATATGGATTTGCACCTGCCCGCCCGGCAGTATGAGGCAGGCGGGGACGCATTTATTGCCCGGGACTATCACACGAAATACAAAAGGCCCTACTGGGTTCCGTATCGGTGCCTGTATTCGCGAAATATTCCGAATCTTTTTATGGCGGGTCGTGACATTTCTGTTACGCATGAGGCGCTGGGCTCGGTTCGTGTGATGCGGACGACGGGGATGATGGGCGAGGTTGTCGGTATGGCGGCTTCTATCGCGATTGAGCAGAAGACAACGCCTCGCGGGGTCTATGAAAAGCATCTGTCTAAGCTGCAGGCATTGATGAAGGATGGTGCAAAAAGAAAAGCAAAGGCCGGAACGGTTCTGCTTTTTGATTTCGAGAGCGAGCTCGCGAAGGGTCGGATTGCGAGTGAGCGCTGCGCTGCGGAGGTGAGGGACGGCTGGCTGGTTGTTTCAGCGGCGGAGCAGCCGGGTTCGTTGCGGGAGCATCCACGGGTGGAGTTGAGACCTGTGGAGGGGGTATGGGACCTTTCGGGTTGTTCGCAGGTTTTTGTTGATGTGAAGAATACGAGCGAGAAGGATATTTGTGTAGTTTTGGCGGTTAAGAACGCAGGCGGTGACATGTGGTCGGGCAGCAGTGTTGCCGGCAGCGTTATTGAGGCGGGTAAGAGCAAGACGGTTTGGGTGTATCTGATGCAGGGGCCCTGGCGGTTTGATGAAAAGGTCGAGTTGAAGGGTATGCGTCGCGGCCCTGGCGAGCGGACCGCTTTATCGGCGGAGAATCCGCTTGACCCGGCGAAGGTGGCGACGGTGGATATTGTGGTTGTTGCAGCCGGGGGAGCAATGCTTGAGATAGATAACGTTAGGGCCGGCGGTGAGTTTGTCGAGCTGAGTTCCGATACCTTTATTCCGTTTATTGACCGGCTCGGTCAGTTCGCGCACGGCGACTGGCCCGGCAAGATACACAGTGAGGCAGAGATGCAAGCTCGCAGGAGTGAGGAGTCAGAGGAGCTTTCGGCTCGACCCGGGCCTGCTGGATGGGACAAGTATGGCGGCTGGGCGAAGGGGCCGAAGCTGGAGGCGACGGGATTTTTCCGGGCAGCAAAATATGAAGGCAAGTGGTGGCTGGTTGCTCCTGAGGGGCATTTGTTCTGGTCGCACGGGATTGACTGTGTTCGGATGGCGAATGCGACGCCGATAAGTGAGCGGAAGGATTATTTTGAGTGGCTGCCTGAGGAAGGTTCTGTTTTTGGAGAGTTTTATGGTACCGGCAACTGGGCTCCACACGGATTTTATCAGGGCAAGGGCGAGTACAGGACGTTCGATTTCAGCAGGGCGAATTTTTTGCGTAAGTACGGCAGCGGGTGGGAGCAAGCAAGCAGGGATATTACGCACAGGCGGCTTCGCAACTGGGGGATAAACACGATAGCGAACTGGTCTGAGGATGGGACATATTTGATGAGGCGGACGCCTTATGTGGCAACGATTAATTTCGATGCGAAACGGCTGGCCGGTTCGGAGGGATACTGGGGGAAGTTCTATGATGTTTTTGACGAGAGTTTCCGGGATGCTTTGCGGCAGCGGCTTGAGAAAGAGAAGGACAAGTCCATCGGCGATCCGTGGTGTGTGGGGTTTTTTGTGCATAACGAGCTTGGTTGGGGCGATGAGGTATCGCTTTCTCTGGCGACTTTATTGAGTCCTGCTGAGCAGACGGCGAAAAAAGTTTTTGTTGAGAACCTGAGGACGAAGTATGGTGACATAGAGAAGCTGAATGCGGCCTGGGTCGTGAAGTATAAGAGTTGGGACGATGTTCTGGAAAGCCGGAAGCTGCCGCCACAGGAGCAGAAGTGGGCCAGGGCGAAGGCCTACGGTGATTTGACGGCGTTTTATACGAAGACGGCGGAGCGGTATTTTTCGGTTATTCGTGATGAGCTTAGGCGTGTCGCGCCGCAGCAGTTGTATTTGGGCTGTCGGTTTGCGTGGGTCAATGCTCTGGCGGCGACGGCGGCGACGAAATATTGTGACCTCGTCAGCTACAATCGGTATGAGTACAGTATTGAGCGAGAGGCCCTGCCGGGGGGGTTCGACAAGCCGATAATAATTGGAGAGTTTCATTTTGGCGCGCTCGACCGGGGGATGTTCCATACGGGCCTCAAGCCGGTGATGAATCAGGCGGAGCGGGCGGCAATGTATAAGTATTACGTGCAGGGCGCGCTTCGGAATCCGTATATCGTGGGTACACACTGGTTTCAGTACACCGACCAGGCGACGACCGGGCGCGGCGACGGCGAAAACTATCAAATTGGTTTTATTGACATCGCCGACACACCGTACCCGCAGATAACGCAGGCGAGCAGGGAGATTGGCTGCGGTATGTACAAATACCGGCTGGGCAACTGACCGGTGCGATAATAACAGGCGTTAACTTTCAAAAGAGATGAGGGGGTAATAATGGCAAAGTGTACAGCTATGGATTCCCGCCTGCGCGGCAGTGACAAAAGGTGCGGCAGTGATGTGAGTAGCACAATTGAGGCGGGTAATGTTTATGAGGCGCTTCGTCGGGTTCGGCCCGGGACGAAGGAGGATTTGAAAAACTATGTAAAAGTGTTTCTGGGCCTTGATATCCCGAATAAGAGGATATGCGCCGGCCACAGCAGCCCGATGGATTACCTGTGGCACAGCTTCAACATTGACTTTGCCGGCCGGGGCCAAACCAGCGCCGATGCCGTCGTCTGGGCCAATCGAGGCGGCGGCAAGACCGAGACGGCGGCGGTGGCGACGCTGCTGGACTGCGTCTTTAAACCGAACTGCCAGGTGCGCATATTAGCCGGCTCGGAGGAACAGGCCGGTAGGATGTACCAGTACTTGGTCGGCTTTTTGTACGGCGGATTCGCCCGATACCTGGCCGGGCCTGTCCGAAGCGGCGGCTGTCGATTCCTCAACGGCTCGGCGGTCGAGGTGCTGACACAGTCGCAGGCATCCGTCCGCGGACAGCACATTCAGAAGCTGCGCTGCGACGAGGTCGAGCTGTTCGACGAGGACGTCTTTGCGGCGGCGAAGTTCACGACGCAGAGCACCGACCAAATTGTCGCCGGGATTGAGACGATAAGCACGATGCACCGGCCTTACGGGCTGATGCAGACCATAGTAACATCGGCGCAGCAGCGGGCGGTGCCGGTGTTCAAATGGTGCGTATGGGAGACAATCGAAAAATGCGTGCACAGGAACTGTTCGCAGTGCCCGCTTTGGGCCGACTGCGCCGGCAGGGCGAAACAGGCCGTCGGCTATCTGAAAATTGACGACTGTATCAGCCAGATGCGCCGCTCGAGCAGGGCCGGCTTCGAGGCCGAAATGCTCTGCAAAAAGCCAAACCTCGAAAACGTCGTGTTCAACGAGTTCGACCCGGCTGAGCACGTCGGGGCGGTTGACTATGACGCGAACCTGCCTTTGTACCGCTCGATTGATTTTGGGTTTGTCAATCCGTTTGTCTGTTTGTGGATTCAGGTCGCCGGCGACGGGACGGTGCGGGTCTTCGACGAGTACGTCCGCCGAAGGGCGACGATTGACATACACGCCGCCGAGCTCAAGGCCCGCACGCCCGCAGGCGAGGCGATAGTTGCAGCGACCTTTTGCGACCCGGCCGGCGCCGGGGCAAACGATGTTACGGGTACAAGCGCCGTCCGTGAGCTGCGCTCGCTCGGGGTTCGAACCCGGTACCGACGCAGCGGCATCTTAGCCGGCATCGAGCAGATTCGCCGGGCGATTCGCGCAGGCGACGGCAGCAGCCGGCTGATTATATCACCGAGATGTTCCCGGCTGATTGAGGCGCTCCGATGTTACCATTATCCAGACGGCACAAACGCCGCCGGTGCAAGTGAGCTGCCGGCCAAGGACGGCGTCTATGACCACCCGATAGACGCCCTGCGATATTTCTTCGTCAATTACCAAAACTCCATAACCACCGGCAGCAGACGCTACTGAAACCCATCTCAAAAACT
>CAZPDW010000075.1:0-9941 GCA_964585535.1 uncultured Pirellulales bacterium | reverse complement strand
ATACGAGCGGGTGGATAAGCCGAGAGGCGAGTTTTTCCATACGAACTGGACCGGCAAAGGCGGCGAGACGAGCGCCTCGACGTACACGGCCTGAGAGGCAGCAAAAGGCGGTCCGGGCGGGGGTCAGCTCATCCGTTTGTACCTGAAGAAGTGGGTCCTGTTTTTGAGGATATACTGCATTATGTCGGTTCTGCTGATGATGCCGGTGAGCTTGCCGTGGTCGAGGATTGGGACTCGGCGGAAGTTATTGTTTATCAGGCAGTGACATATCTCGAAGAGGCAGTCGTCGGTATCGAAACTGATTACGTCTTCGGTCATAAAGTCCCTGACGAAACCGGGCTTTGCATCGGGGTCGTAGAGCAGTTTTAGCATATCTTTTTCGGAGATGATGCCGACAAGGTTCAAATTGTCGTCAACGACGGGCAGGCCGGTAATGTTTCTTTTGGCGATAATGCCCATCGCCTGGTAGATTGGCGAGTATCTCTTGATGGTGAGCAGGCCGCACTTCATTATATCCGCCGCCATAAGGACGTTCGGAGGCGGCGTTGAGCTGTCGTCGGAGTCCGGCCTGAACTTATGCTGCCCGGCCCTGATAAGGTCCGCCCTGCTTATAATGGCTGCGAGTTTGCCGTTATGTAATATGGGGACTCTGCGAAAGCCGTTGTTTATGAGGCAGTCGCAGATTTCGGTGAGCTGAGCTTGCTCGTCGAAGGTGATGACATTTTCGGTCATATAATCAGCGACGTTTCCCGCGACGAACTCGGTGTCGTAGAGGAGCTTCAACACGTCTTTTTCGGAGATTATTCCGACCATGCCCGAATCGTCAACGACGGGCAGGCCGGTGACATTACTTTTGAACATCAGGGCTATGGCCTGATAGACGGACGAATCCTTGTCGATGGTGACAATTCCGTATTGTGCGATGTCCTTTGCCTTTGTTTTCTCCTGTGGCGATTGTTCACAAACAGCCGAGGGGGTCTGGGCGGGGTTTGCCGTTTCGAGACCGTTATTACCGACTGCCTGGAAATCTTCATCTGCCATAACAATTCTCCGTTTAAGGTTTCCTTTGGCCGGTCTCAGTTTGCCGCGGTCTCCGCTTCCGCCTTAAAGCTCCTATAATCAAAATCCCCGGTAAGATTATAGTACGGCTTGCACGTGAAAGCACAGGCAATAAGATATCGGCCTGACGGCAGCGGGGCTTTAGCTGATATTGTCAAGTCCTGCTGTGACAGAAAGCGGGTTTTGAGCGGACGGGACGCACTTTCTTTGCATCCGGGGGTAAAATCAACGTGAGAATATTGTTCAATACAATTGTTCCGAAGCAAGCCGGACAAGAGCTGCAAAATAAACGGCAAAAGAAGACAAACTGACGATTAAGCCAATCAATGCGACAACCTTTATCCCTGAGCGGGCGTTTGCCCCACGGCAGCGTATAAGGGCCAGGACTGCAAGTATTACCGCCACGGCAGGCAGGATACCACAAAGGGAATTTATGGTCCTGTAAACCGGTGTTTCGCTTATCAGGCAGACCTGAAAAGAGGTCTGATGCAAACTCTTGATTCTGTGAATGGATATTACAAACAAGCCGATGCACATCAAAGCTGTAAGCAGCGATGTAACTGCCAGAAGCCGGCCGTCGGGTTTGTCCGGTACGGGCTTGCCGGTTTTTCGACTATTTACGAGATTCGGCATTTGCTCCTGTCCCTTTTTGAAGGGCAAAAGATTATCGGATACTATTATAGCGTTTTCGGCGAGTCAGGTTCTATCCTATGAACAGCCGTTCGGCAAGGCCACGGGCGGCATCATGCAGCAAGGCCCGGCTGTTCCGTACGGCATAATCCACAGTCATCCCCCGCCTGCGGCAGGCGAGAGCATCGACAATGCCGAATCGCTCATATTCTTTCGCTGCAAGAGCAACCTGTCCGGCTACGACGGCTACTCGAACGGCATACTTGCGGGCCATTCTGCATATACCAGAGACAACTTTTCCCTGCAGCGACTGCGTATCGAAGCGGCCCTCGCCTGTAATTACCCAGTCGGCGTTTTTCAGCTCGTCGCCAAGCTTGCTGCGTGCCATCACGACCTCTATGCCGGATACTATAGCGGCATTCATAAACGCCGCCGCTCCGGCCGCCAGCCCCCCCGCCGCTGCCGCACCGGGCAGGTTCGCAATATCACGACCAAGCTGCTCACTTACAATCGCTGCAAGATGAGCAAGGCCATTGTCAAGCCGGTCAACCATCCGCCCGGTCGCACCCTTCTGAGGCCCATACACTTTTGCCGCTCCGTTCTCACCGCAAAGTGGATTGTCAACATCGCACAAAACTTCCACAGGCGGCAGATGCAATCCTTCCGGCCTCACTATGGTTTCTATCAGGAAAAGCCCCCTTCCGCCGGGGGGAACCGGACTGCCCTTTGCGTCAAGGAAGCTGAAGCCGAGCGCCTCCGCCGCCCCGACACCGCCGTCCACGGTTGCGCTTCCTCCGACTGCCAGAAGAATCTTTTCGGCTCCATACTCAGACGCTTTTTTTATCAGCTCTCCCGTGCCGTAGGTAGTCGTTTTCATCGGGTTCAATTGGTCTCGAGCGAGAAGTTCAAGGCCGCTGGCGGCGGCCATTTCTACAACAGCCGTCTTATCGGTTTCAAACCATACAAAACCGGCCTTAACGCGCATATCCTCAAAAGGGCCGGTCACTGTTCGAGGGACCCATCGGCCGCCGGAGGCATCCATCATCACCTGCGCAGTTCCCTCGCCGCCGTCCGCCATCGGCTTTTTAACGACCACGGCGGTCGGCATATATTCTCCGACGGCATCGGCGACAATACCACAGGCCTCGGCGGCGGATAAACCTGCCTTGAACGAGTCCATTGCAACTACAATCTTCATAAGGTACAAACGCGGTTTAATTAGTGTCACGGTGACACCGAGGAAAATTTTTTATAGCGCTATCAAGCTTACCACCCACAGCGCCACCGCAGCGACAATACCCTGGACGAAGGTCCCCAAGGTCTGGAGTTTGTATCCCTCTTTCACGCTCATTTTGCTTAGCCCCGTCACAACCCAGAAGTAACTGTCGTTGGCATGGCTGACGACCATAGAACCGGCGCCTATTGAGACTACCGCCAGGGCGCGGGCGCTGGCAGAATCGAGTCCCAGCGTGCCAAGAAGCGGCGCCACAATGCCTGCGGTTGTGATTATCGCGACCGTTGAAGAGCCCTGCGCGGTTTTCAAGGCGGCGGCCAATAAAAAAGGCAGCCAGATACTCAGAGTTGTTTCGCTGCTGAGCTTAGCACCGACGACATCGGAGATACCCGAGTTCTGGAGCACCTTTCCAAAGGCCCCGCCACAGCCGGTGATGATAATTATCGCCGCCGCCGAGAGTACGGCCTGGCCGACCCAACCCGAGGTAGCCAGCATATCCGTCGTCAGTTTCTTCGGCAGCATAAACGAAAAAAGCACACCCAACAACAACGCCACTACCGGATGGCCAACAAAGCCGATAACGCTCAGCATTTTCTCGCTGTCACCCAGCGGATGTGTTGGATACTCGGCTATCGACCTGGCGACAATCAGCGCGATTGGCAGCAGAATTGGAATTACGGATTTGACAGCCGAAGGCCCTTTAGTCGAAGAGTCAACATTGACATCGGTCTCACCGGCCGGCTCGTTCGCCAGGGGCACTTTCGCAGCGAACTTTACAGCGAACAACCATCCCGCAATTAGCGAAATCATACTAACCAGCCCGCCCCAGAGTATCACCAAACCCAAATCCGCCTTGAGCATTCCGGCCGCTGCAACGGGTCCGGGCGTAGGCGGGACCATCGTATGCGTCGCATATAAGCCCAAGCTAAGCGCTATGGCACTTGCCGCCAGTGGTACTTTTGCCCTGCGCGACAGCGCCCTGCACAACGGCGACAAGAGCACAAAGCCTGAGTCGCAGAAAACAGGCACACTTACGATATAGCCGACAATACTCATTGCCAAAGGAACTTTTTTTGCGCCCAGCAGTTTCAAAATCGCCTGAGCAAGGTTCAAAGCCCCGCCGCTTTTTTCCAGAAATGTCCCTATCACCGAGCCGGCCAGTATGACGATACCGATATGGCCGATTGTCCCGCCAAAACCGGTCTTGATACTATCAATTACATCGATAAGATTCATTCTTCCGCACAGGACGCCGTAGCCCAATGCGGCGGCGAGGAGCGCAAGAAAGGGATGAAGCTTCAGCTTGGTCGTCGAGACCACTATGAAGATGACGCAAAGAAAAAGGAGAACTATCAGCCACATTGTTTCGCCCGTCAAAAACTCAGAAACAACAAAATCAGCGGATATACCCTTCAGGGTAATAAATTCCCGCGAGTGAGATTTTAAGTTGTTGTACTAAAGTTACTTACCCGCGAACGAACGGGAAATCTCAACCGGGAGCACTATAATAACCGTATCGACTCCGCGGCACAAGTATTACAGGCGGGATTATACCGAACCGGGCCTGGCGGCACGAGTAATATCAATTCTGTACGGCTGTTTCCACAGGATGCCGAGATGCCGGCCGTTAATGTAAACATCCGCGACCTGAGTCCATTGACTGTGGTCGGCTGAACCGTTCGTATCCCACTTGATTTTCTCTGTCAGCGAACCGTTAGCGTCATAGCCGGGCGTAAAGACCGTATAGTTATAGTTCCAGTGGCCATACTCGATGACCGTCTCATCAACGCCCGTACCAACGCTATCGATTAGCTGTCTTGTCGAGCCGTAGCCATCGTAGAGTAAGTATTGTACATCGGTTTGGCTGGTGCCCGTCGCCTGGGCTAATATATCATCGCCAATAACATACGTTGTGACGTCAGTGCCGGTGGTCTGCTCAAATACCTGCGCATAGCCGGTGTCGTTATTCGTTTTTCAAAGAGCTTTAGAAAACAAAAGTCTCCAGAAAGTATCTTAAATGCTCTCTTTAAAACGGGTTGGCTGTCCTCTATTTATCCCGTACCGTTAATTTTCCCGCAACTTATCGATATAACAACATATGCAGCGACAGATAATCATCAATAAAGGTATTAAAATAACAAGAAGTGTAACTGCGTAAATCTTGTCAACATCAATTACTTTCTCGCCATTTTCTACATATGTAAACTTGCAGTGTATCGCCCAGCCGATAGCCAAAAGGATCGCATGAACCAAGCAAGTTTTCACTAAAATACCAAACTTAGAAAATAACTTTATTACGTTACAATAAGCGTTTTCTGCAAGATAGTTCGTAATGGCAAAAAACAAGGCAATAATTAAGTTTAACGGAAAAGCAAATAACATAAATGGCAAACCAATCTCCATCCTAAACAAGATAGGCATCAGCTGTAATTTCGGCGACATTTTAGTACGCATTTGGTGTTCCTCCATGATGCAACTTGTTAATGGCATCCGTACGAACGGCGGCAGGAAGCTCACGTCGGGCCGGCGGCTCGACAAAACCATCCGCCAGACTCAAGCCCTTGCCGCCCTCGGCACAGCTCAGGCAGCGCATGGGTTCCCCGACCAGAAAAAGAAGTGCTGCTGTTGTTATCACCGCCCGTAAAAACTGCCTGTTCTTCATCGAACCAGAGCCCAATCCCACTTCTATCAAGCACCCCTTTTGCGGATATATCCTCTTAATCCTGCATAGGCCAATATGGACGGCATTACTGAAAAGCCCTGCACCTATGTCTTGACAAGAATACCGACAACGTTGCTCCCCGGCGCAGGGCCTGTCACTGGTGGCGCCCGATTCTCATTTGCAGCCATACTCGCTGCGGTCGTATCCCAAATTGCCCCAGGAACGTTTCTGTACCCACTCGAGATCAGGGCTGCATGGCTGCACGGCCAGCTCATCAGGTATCTTTATACCCGGAACCCATTCGTACTCTGCAGCCTTCACTGTCTCGGGGTCTTTCCACTTGTAGTATTCGACGTGGCCGTCTGCAAACCCCCAGTTGTTCCCATTACTGTGTCTGTTAGGAGGTTCCTCCCACCAGGACGGTTTTTCACACCAGATGGTCCAACTGTCATAGGTTGTATAACCTGTGTCCACCCAAACAAATCTTTCAGCCGGCCTGGGGATTTTCGTTATGTTTATTATTGCCTTTCCGTTGTATCCTCTTGATCTTTCAGTCGGTCCTCTCGAGTCTTCCCACGTTGCGGCACCGGCCATCGAGTCCACTATATTATAAGTTACCATGACACCACTTAGGGCAGCCGGGCACCTGTATGCCTTCACATTTGGGGCGTACGGATAGAGCATATTTGTCCCCTTTATCCGAATTGTGCCGAATGTCGTCACATCTTTCAGCCCTTTGAGCATTGCCTCGGCCTCTTCGCATTGCTTCGCTCTCTGTTTCAGGAGCATATTCCATGTATCGACCCACGGTGGGATTCCCAGCTCCGGGTGCGAGCCAATGGCCACGTTGGTCTTCAGATTAAGGGATTTTGTAAATCCGGAACTGCCGTTGACAAGCATGTCGTTATTTTCATCGGCGTACATAATCCACGCGTAGGTGAGTTCTTTTAGATTGTTCATGCACACTGCCCGCTTGCCCTGCTCCCTTGCCTTACTCAAGGCCGGCATCAGTATCGCCATCAAAAGGGCGATAATCGCAATGACCACCAAAAGCTCTATTAACGTAAAAGCCCTTGTCCTTCGCACGCCGGTATCTCCTTTTTTTCATTGGCCAGGAACACATAATGAACAACCGCAAATCACCTCTATTATAACACAACACTAAAGCACCCCCCAAAAAAACCACCCCGTTCCTTCTTCCTTCGGTACGCCAAACTTAGCCCGTTACTGCAAAATCGTCATTCGTCCGGCGAATCCATTCCTGGAGCAGATTTCTGTGCTTGCCTCTTACAGCTTCCATCGACGGCTCGTAAGCGAGATTTTGAGTTTCTCCCGGGTCGTTCAGCAAATCAAAGAGCTGCTCGTTTCTTTTCCCGGCCGAGTAGAGGTTATACTTGTATCTGTCCGTGCGAACCATACGACCCTTGTACTGCTCGTTTTTCGGGTCGATGGCCAGCTCGGTAACGACGAAATCACGCCAGTCGGCGTCCGAATTCTCAATAACAGGGCGAATGCTTCGGCCTCTGAAACTGTCCAATCGCTTTACGCCTGCGTAGTCGCACATCGTAGGCAGAACATCCAGCCCGCAAACGAGGTGCTTTGAGTCAAGTCGCCCTGCCGGTATTACGCCTTTGAAACTGACAACAAGCGGTACCGTTGCCGACTCCTGATAAAGATTCAGCTTCGCCGCCCACTTGTGCGCGGCACAGCCGTCGCCGTGGTCGCTCGTAAAAATTATCAGGGTATTGTCCTCAAGCCCTTTGTCCCTGAGAGCGTCGAGGACCTTTCCTATCGCCCTATCGACCCTCTCGGTCATCCGGTAGTAATTGTAGATATACCACTTCCATCGCTTCTCATTCCAGCCGGTGGTGTAGGTAATCTCGTCGCCGTAGTAATGCTGCCGCCGTTTCCACTGAACCATTTGCGGCTCATTCGGGTCAACGTCGAAATTCGCCGGCAGCGGCGGCAGAACGTCGATATCGTCCGGCTCGCCGTAGTTCTGCGGCTTTCGGGGGCAAATGCATATATCGTGCGGATTGCAGAAGGAAACGCCGAGCAGAAACGGCCTGTCATCCGAGTAACCGCTGATAAACTCCGCGGCGGCGTCGCCGAGCGGCTCATCGGTGATGTCCCCAAGTCCCCACTGCGGCCAGTTCTTTCGCGAATCGTAGAACTTCAAAAGCTCGAAGCCCTGTATTTCGTGCTGTTTGCTTTTTCGCCGCAGCGGGTAGCTCTCCGGCAGATGCCACTTGCCGCCCCAGACGGTCCTGTACCCGGCCTGACGAAATATGTCCCCCATATTGCTGATACTGCCGTCAAGGGACTGGCCGTTATAGTTGACAGCCGTCTCGTGGGGCATTCTGCTTGTTGTCAGGCTGCTCCGTGACGGTGAACAGACGGGCGAGGTACAATACGACCTGCGAAAGGCCACGCCGCCGGCGGCTATGCCGTCCATTGCGGGTGTTTTCAGGAGTGGATTGCCGTAAGCGCTCATCGCCGTGAGCGTCTGCTGGTCGGTGAAAATAAAGAGGACATTCGGCCTGGCCGTTCGTCTTTTACCGGAGCGGCCGCCCGCCTGCATATTGCAGCCGGCAAACGGCGAGGCAAAGCCCAAAAACCCCGCGGCGGCCCCTGCTTTTCTGACAAAATCCCGTCTGTTTAGCTTGTGCATTTTTTCGCCCTTTCACTATGGTGAACAGCCGACTTATTTTAGTTTGCCCAGAGCGATATAACAAGCTACAATTTCCTCTATGATAAAGCGAAGAAAGACCAGAACAGTCAAGGTCGGTTCTGTAACAATCGGCTCAGGCGCAGCGGTAGTCGTCCAGTCTATGACCAAGGTGCCCACGCTGGACGTCAGCCGGTGCGTCAGGCAGGTCAGGCGGCTTGTCGAAGCGGGCTGTAAGTTAGTGAGGGTTGCCGTACCCACCGCCTCCGACACCGCCGCCTTTGCGAAAATCGTCGGCAGGGTGAGCGTTCCGCTAATCGCCGATGTGCACTTCAGTCCCCAAAGGGCCATCGAGGCCATTGAGGCCGGCGCCGCCAAAATTCGTTTGAATCCCGGCAACATAAAAAGAAAGAGGGACATAGTTCGGATAATAGACGCCGCCAGGGTGCACGGCATCGCAATCAGAATCGGCGTGAACGAGGCAAGCATCAGGGACCTGAGAAAAAAGGACACCCCCCCCGCCGGTCGAGTTACCCTTATGCTCAAGGAAATGAAAAAGTACGTTCGCCTGTTCGAGGCGCGCGGCTTTACACAAATTGTGCTCAGTGCAAAATCGAGCGACACCGGCAGAACCATCGAAATAAACCGTCGCATCGCTGAAAGCTTCGACTACCCGATTCACATCGGCCTGACACACGCAGGGCTGCCTGAAGACGCCACTATTCCTTCGGCGGTTGCTCTCGGGACACTTCTTGCCGAGGGCATCGGCGACACAATCAGGGTCAGCGCCGCAGCCGAGCCGGTCGTCGAGACCAAAATCGCCAAACAAATTCTTGCTTCGCTCGGCCTGGAACAGTCGCCTAAGCTCGAGCTGGTAGTGTGCCCCACCTGCGCCCGTGCCCAGATTGACGTGGTCGGGCTGGCCAGGAAAATCAAAAAGGCAATAGCGGGTATAGATAAGCCGTTTCGTATCGCGGTTATGGGCTGTATAGTGAACGGTCCGGGCGAGGCCGCCGACGCCGACATTGCGGTATGTGCGGCAAAGAACAAGGGCTTCATCTACCGAAGGGGAAGGAAAATTGCGACGGTCGGCGAGGATAAAATTATCGAGACACTGGTTGCGGAGCTGAAAAAACTGCCGGGGCCGCGATAAAGCCGGCCCGTCCGATTACAAATTCGGACAGGAACAGAGGGAAAAAACGTGCCGAAGCCAAACACAGTAAAGACGGACAATGACCTGTCGAGGTGGTTGACTGTCGTAATCGCCGCAGCGATGGTTACGTTTGCCTTTTACGGCATCGGCCACATGGCAGGCGCCGCCGACACCTACAAGGCATTGGCCGCAGGCAGATACTATATCGATTACGGCGTGAGCACCACCGACCCGTTCAGCGAAAACTCGCTCAGGCCGGGCCCGACGGCGAAGCAGATAGAGCACTGGCCCGAACCGGCCCGCCGGCTCGCCGAAAAGCTCGGCCTTGAAACTGTTCAATACTGGCATCCGACCGGCTGGATTAACCAGAACTGGCTCGCGGGCGTTCTGTTTTACTGGCTGGCAGAGCTGTCGCCCATAGCCGACGCACAGCAGTTATCGTTCAATTCGTTAGTAAAGCTCAAGTTCGCAGTATATCTGCTGACCATCATCTGCGTCTATCTTGCAGCAAGAACAATGCGGGCGGGGGCTTTTC
>CAZPDW010000074.1:0-10099 GCA_964585535.1 uncultured Pirellulales bacterium | reverse complement strand
ACCAGGGTCGCATCCAGGTCGGGCTCTTTTATTTCAATTACATTGACGTTCATCTTTCGACCGGTCAGCAGCTCCAGCTCTTCGCGGAACTTATCGACCTCGCCGCCACGCGGACCAATCACAACGCCGGGCCGGGCGCTTCGCAGCGTTACCTTCACCTCATTGCGGGTTCGGATTATCTCTACTCTTGAAACCGCCCCCTTCGGCATCTGGCGGTTGTACCTTTTGTCGGCGTACTCGCGTATCTTCTGGTCCTCGACAAGAAAAGTGCCGTAGTCCGCCTTCGAAGCATACCAGGTACTCTGCCAGGGCCTGGTTATTCCCGTCCTGAAACCTATTGGCGATACCTTCTGACCCATAATTAGCTTTCGTTTATCTTACAAATGCACGCTGATTCAGACCTGCGTAACGGCCACATATATATGACAGGCCTTCTTACGAATCGTATCGGTTCTGCCTCTGCCCCTTGCTATCCATCTTTTTGTGCCAATCCGAACGCCCGCATCATCGACACGCGCCTCACTGATATACAAATTCTCGACGTCCGCCTGCTGCTCATCCGCGTTCGCAACCGCCGCCTTCAACGCCTTGTCAATCATTGCGGCGGCCCGCTTCCTCGTGAACTTCAGTGTGTCCATCGCATCCTGAACGCGCCGGCCGGCTATCAATTCGGTTACCAACCGGGCCTTCCGGGCCGAAAGCGGGGCATACTTATATGACGAACGCCAGTCCGAAAGGTCGTTCACGTCAACACCAAGCGCAGCCGCAAGCTGTTCCATATCTTCACGCCGCGGTATCGGCTTGAACAGGCCCTTTTGCCAGTTCCGTACCGCAGCCGCCGCGGCCTTCTTATCGAGACCGCCACGGACAAGCTGGCCCGCCAACTGCCCTACGCCTGCATTCTGCCTGTCACAAATCTCTTTTAACTTACGAGCGCTTAGCATTGATATTCGCTTACCACATCTAAACCTGTAAATACTACTTTATTCTCTTGCTCGAATGTCCCTTGAACATCCGGGTAGGTGAAAATTCGCCCAGCTTGTGACCAACCATATCCTCTGTCACAAACACCTTGTGGAAAAGCTTGCCGTTGTGCACCATAAACGTAAAGCTGACAAACTCCGGGACAACCGTACATCTTCTCGCCCACGTCTTAATCGGATCGCGCGTCCCCAGTTCCGTCTGCTTGATAACCTTTGCAAAAAGCTTCACGTCAACGTATGGGCCTTTCTTAAGTGACCTACCCATCTGATTTCCTCAAGTTTCCTATATTACTCAAACTAACCGGTTTTCAGCCGAAAATTAACGCAACCTTTTATTCGCTAATATGTTATGCATCACGAAAAATACTAAAAAAACAACTATCCGCCGCAGGCGGATTCTCCTATGAAGTCCTTACGGACCTCAATTTTGCATTTTTAATTTTGATTTTTGCACTCTCAAACTGGCTACCAGTCAGTTTGAGTATATTAACACCCTTAGAGAACCAACTGCCCCTGTCTCTTGTTCTTGCGCCTTCGAATAATCCTTTTATTGCTGGGATTACGGGGATTTCTCGTTTTGCCGCCTTTTGCGAGCACACCGGTCGGTGAGCACGGGTCCCGACCGCCATTGGCTCTGCCTTCGCCGCCGCCCATCGGGTGAGCAACCGGGTTCATCGCCTTGCCCCTGACGTGAGGACGACGGCCCATGTGACGCTTTCGACCGGCCTTGCCGAGCTTGATATTCTGATAGTCCGGATTGCTCAGCCGACCGATTGTCGCCCTGCATTCCTTACGAACCATCCGCATCTCACCGCTGGGAAGAACGATTGTGACCCAGTTGCCTTCCTTGGCGACAATCCTCGCGGCGTTGCCCGCACCGCGAACAAGCTTGCCGCCCTGGCCCGCAATCATTTCTATATTATGTATCTCAAGCCCGCTCGGTATCGCCTCCAAAGACATCGCATTGCCTAAACGCGGCTCACACGAAACGCCGCTCTCAACTATGTCCCCGGTCTTGACACCTAACGGAGCGAGGATGTAACGCTTTTCCCCGTCCGCATAATGCAGCAGAGATATAAAGCAGTTTCTGTTTGGGTCGTATTCGACCGTCGCCACCTTCGCCGGTACGCCGTCCTTGTTACGCTTGAAGTCGATGAGACGGTATATCTTTCGCGCCCCGCCGCCCCTGAATCGGGCTGTCGTAACCCCGCTGTGGTTCCTGCCCCCGGTCTTCTTTATCCGTTTGCACAACGATTTGGTCGGCTTGGTCGTGGTCAGCTCCGCATAGTCGTTCACTGAACCATGCCTGCGACCCGGACTCGTCGGTTTATATACTCTGACTCCCATAGCTTTTAACGCTCACTTTATCGTTAGAACAAATCTATATGATAATCCGGCTTAAGGTGAACCACCGCCTTTTTCCACGTCGAAGTCCTGCCCGTCGCCCTTCCTCGACGTCGGAACTTACCCTGGCGGTTCGCAGTCCTTACCTTACTCACCTTCACACTGTATATTTTCTCAACAGCGCTTTTAATCTGCTGTTTATTCGCCCGCTTGTTCACCTCGAACGAATACGCACCCTTTACGTTGGCAAAGTGCATCCCCTGCTCGGTAATCAAAGGCCTGATTATTACGCTGTAATCATCCATATCTGTAATCGTCAGTTGTCACTTGCCTTATCTTTGTTCAGCAGCGACAGAAACGCCTCCTTGGTGAACAGCACCTTGACATGGTTGTAAATGTCCGCTGCGTTCGACTCGGCTACCGGCATCACGGCCACTTTCCGTATGTTTCTTGCCGACTTGTAGATATTCTCGTCGTAATCGTTGATAACCACAAGACAGCTGCGCTCGATATTAAGCTTGCCGAGCACATCGGAAAAATCCTTTGTATGAGGCCTGTCAAAAGAAAGCTCGTCCACAATCACAACACTGCTGTCGAGAAGTTTGGACAATAACGCCGAATCCCTCGCTAACCGCTTTTGCTTTTTCGGCATTCGCTTACTAAAATCGCGCGCCACCTTGGCAAATGTCACACCGCCGCCCACACGCTTGCCCGTCCTTCGCGTTCCCGCACGGGCGGAACCCGTCCCCTTTTGCCTGAACAGCTTCTTGGTTGACCCGGCCACCATACCCCTGCTCTTGGTCGCAGCCGTACCAACCCGCTTGTTCGCATGGTACATAACAAGCGCCTGCTTCAGCAGCGGCAACCTCACGTGCCCTCCGAAGGCCGACTCGTCCACCTTTAAGCTCTCAACCTCTTGTCCGTCTCTGTTGTACACCGGCAAATTTATCATCTCAGTGTCTTTACCCATTCACCCGTTCACTCATTCACCCAATACGATTACGTAGCCGCCGCAAGCCCCGGGCACCGCACCATTGACAACCAGCAAATTCTTCTCTTCGTCAATTGAAACCAGCCCGTGCCTCTTTGTCGTCACACGACGACCGCCCATACGCCCGGCCATCTTCTTGCCTTTCTTGATATTGCCGCCGTGGCCCAGGTCCGTTCCGTAAGACGCCTGAGAGCCGGGTGCCCTGTGCTTGCGCTCCGTGCCGTGCGATGCCGGGAATCCGCCAAACCCATACCGCTTCATCACTCCCGCAAAGCCCTTGCCCTTGCTCGTACCGGATACATCCACTAATTTAACGTCCGCAAAGGACGAGACGGTTATCGAATCACCCGGGTTGTACTCAACCGGCACATCGTCAGCCAGCCGCATCTCTCTGATAAATCTTTTCGGCTCTGTCTTGGCCCTGGCGGTATGGCCAACCTGCGGCTTCTTCCGGCGGGAGGCCTTGACGTCGTCATAGCCCAGCTGAACGGCATTGTAACCGTCCGTTTCGACCGTCTTGACCTGCGTTACGATGCAGGGCCCGGCCTGTATGACCGTAACAGGCAGCAGTTTACCCCCCTCATCGTACACCTGAGTCATTCCGATTTTTTTACCTAACAACATCGCCATTTTATATCCTATGCAACCCCGCCCGGCTTCGGACCGGACCGGATAATCAGTACCAACCTACGCCTTAATCTTGACGAAAATCCCCGCAGGCACCACTAAGCGGTTCAGAACCTCAACCGTCCTCGCATTGGCCTCGCGAATGTCTATCAAACGCTTGTGAGTCCGAAGCTCAAACTGCTCTCGCGACTTCTTGTCTATGTGCGGACTTCGCAGCACAGTGTACCTTTCGATGCGAGTCGGAAGCGGTATCGGGCCGCTGACTCGGGCATTCGTCCTGCGGGCATGCTCGACAATCTCTTTGGCCGAGGCATCAAGTGCCCTGTGGTCGTAGGCCTCCATTCTTATCTTTATTCTTTCTGTCTCGGCTGCCATATCTTACCCCGTGGGCTAAAATAAAAACGCCTCACCTGTATATACTTTCCCTATCTTAACAAAAACCAACCTTGTTCTGTCATGGCAGGAAAGGCATTGACCTGTCATCGCTCGCCGAAAACCGCCCCGACGCACGAATACATAATCGCCTTCCTTAACGAAAACAGGTACGGGTTATTCAGAACGACACCTAAAAACCGCCTCAACAAGCGCCGCTCTACAACCCTTCCAAGGCTTCTCTCAAGCCCTGGTACACCCCTCAATTCCCGGAGTTTCTGCAAAACCGTCCCTGACACAACCAGTTAAAGACGTGTTACAGCCCAACTCGTCTAACGCAAAGCCGTCCCTGGCCCTGCTCGCTACGGCTGAAAAACACTGAGTTTAGCACATATTTGTATAGGTGTCAATAAAATCAAAAAAAATTTACACTAAAAACAAAAAAATTTTAAATTTCTCAAAGGATGATTTCCCTTGCGATTTGCTCGGGCGCCTTTTCATAGCTATGCGGCTCCATCGTAAAGGTCCCACGACCGGACGTGGCGCTGCGAAGCTCGCTGGAGTAGCCGAATATCTCAAACAGAGGCACATTTGCGTCAATTATCCGAACTCCACCGTGAACCTTAGTGTCCGTAATAACCCCCCTTTTACCCAACAAACTGCTCTGGGCTACGCCAAAATACGCCTCGGGAACCACCACCTGAACTCGCATCACCGGCTCAAGAAGCACCGGGCCGGCCTTCTCAAGAACATCCCTTATCGCCACTGCCGCCGCCTGTTCAAATGCAATATCGGACGAGTCAACAGAATGATACGACCCGTCAATTAACGTAACCTTAGCTCCCATAACGGGATAGCCGGCCAATGTGCCGCTTGCCAGCCCGTCCCGACTGCCCTTTTCAACTGCGCTGACATACTCTCTCGGAACCTTATCTCCTCCTGCCTTGTTCTCAAAAGCTATCTCTTTGCTCCAGTGTCCGTCTGCCGTCAGCAGCGGCTCGATTTCCAGAACGACCCGGCCGTACTGTCCACGACCACCTGTCTGCCTGATAAATTTACCCTCCGCCTGGGCCTGATGAGTTATGGCTTCCTTGTAGGCCACCCTGGGTTTGCCAACGCGTATATTGAGACCTTTTTCTTTCACCAGCTTATGCTGAAGCACCTCTAAGTGCAGCTCGCCCATACCGCTAATCACCATTTGGCCCGTCTCCGAGTCTGTCCTCGTTTCAAAAGTCGGGTCCTCACGCCTCAGGGCCGCAAGGGCATCGGCGAGCTTGTTCTTGTCTGCCGACGACCTCGGCTCTATGGACATACTGATAACCGTCTGCGGAAATGTGATACTGGGCAGACATACGGGCCTTTTCGTATCGCACAAAGTATCGCCGGTAACAGTATGTTTCGGGCCTACCACCGCAACTATGTCGCCGGCACTCGCCATATCGAGTATCCTCCGCTCGTTCGCGTGCATCTCGAATATCCGCGTGATATTTTCCCGCTTGTCACGGTTCACATTCAGTACCCTGCTGCCCGACTTCAGCCGCCCCTGATAAATCCTCAAAAAATTCAAATCCCCGTGCGAATCGCTGGTAAGCTTGAACGCCAGCGCAACCAAACCCGCATCCGGGTCGCACCTGACCACCACCTTTTGATTTTCATCAGAGGGCTTGTGCCCCTCTATGGCGGGCTTATCCAACGGCGAAGGAAAATACGAAACCACGGCATCGAGCAACCTCTGAACGCCGATGTACTTCAAAGCAGACCCGCAGAGCACCGGATGCAGCTTGTTGCCGAGCGCTCCTTTTCTCACCGCTCGCTCAATCAGCGCCTTTTCGATGGGCCTGTCGTGAACGTACAGGTCCATCAGCTCCTCATCGTGCTCGGCGGCAAGCTCAATCAACTCGTGACGCGCGCTCTCGGCCTGTCCATACAGCTCGTGTGGAATCTCGACCTCTTCAAACGTTGCCCCCAGTTTCTCCGCCTTGTAGAAAACCGCCCGCATCTTTAGCAAATCTATTATTCCGACAAACGAGTCTCCGGCGCCGATAGGAAGCTGCAAAACCACAGGACTCGCCAGAAGCTTGTCGTGAATGCTTTGTACACTCATCTCAAAGTCGGCGCCGACCTTGTCCATCTTGTTGATGAAGCAAAGGCAGGGCAAATTATACTTTTGTCCCTGTCGCCAGACGGTCTCGCTCTGCGCCTGCACGCCTTCGCTGCCGTCAAAAACCGTCACCGCCCCGTCAAGAACCCGTAGCGACCGCTCCACCTCGGCAGTGAAATCTATGTGTCCCGGTGTGTCAATGAGATTGATTTCAAAGCCCCTCCAGGGACATTTTGTCGACGCAGACGTGATGGTGATGCCGCGTTTTTGCTCCTGCTCCATATAATCCATCACGGCTGTGCCGTTATGTACCTCGCCCATTTTGTACGTCTTGCCCGTATAGTAAAGAACCCGCTCGGTTACCGTGGTCTTGCCGGCGTCGATATGGGCTATTATCCCAATATTACGTGTTCTTTCCAGCTTTTGCATTTTTAGCTTTTATTCTTACACTCCCAAACCGGACACAGGTCCGTTTGGACTGGTATAAAAAAACAGCCACGGCTTTCTCAATAGATTCACCGTGGCAGTAAACTTTCATAAAATTACCAGGCAAAGTGAGCGAACGCCTTGTTCGCCTCGGCCATCCGGTGCACGTTCTCGCGCATTGTCATCGCTCCGCCGCGACCCTCGTAGGCATCCAACAATTCGGACGCAAGCCGTTCGGACATGGGCTTGCCCTTAACCGACCGTGCCGACTGCAATATCCAGCGAAATGCCAGTGACTGCTGACGCTTGGCATTTACCTGCATAGGAACCTGGTAGCTCGCTCCGCCTATTCGCTTGCTGCGTACCTCGAGCTGGGGCTTTACCTTGTTCACAGCCGTCTCGAAAACCTCGAACGGCTCGGCATCCTTCCCACGCTTGGCTATGACCTCCATAGCATCGTAGAACACCCTTTCCGCCACGCTTTTCTTGCCGCCATGCATCAAACAGTTTATGAACTTCGACACTAACTTACTGTCGTATTTAGGGTCGGGCTTTAACTGCTTGCCCGAAGCGGTAAACTTTTTCGCCATTATCTTTACCTTTACATTATCGTCTTTATCGCCCCGTGCACCTCAATCGAACACACGGCAACACTCGAACATCGCAAATACTATTTACCCTTCTTCGCACCGTATTTGCTCCTGCCCTGCCTGCGGGCAGACACACCGGCACAATCCAGAACGCCGCGAATGATATGGTAGCGGACACCCGGCAAATCCCTGACCCGACCGCCGCGCACAATCACGGTGCTGTGCTCCTGGAGGTTATGGTCGATTCCCGGTATGTACGCGGTAACCTCCTTGCCGTTGGTCAGCCGAACACGGGCTATCTTGCGCAACGCAGAGTTCGGCTTCTTCGGCGTCTGGGTCCTGACAATCAGACACACCCCCCTTTTCTGTGGTGAGCCGCTGATCTCAGATACTCGTTTATGGCCTTTCGATTTCGCCCTCGGGCGCCTGACTAACTGACTGATTGTCGGCATAACTTCTTATACACTCCACTGTTTTGACAATAAGCAAAAATTTCCTAACCAATACCCAGTGCTTCCCTGATGGCAGCTTCTTTCCTGGCCTCGGCCTCCTTGGCTGCCTCAACTTCCACGGCCCCTGCGAATTCCTTGGGCAGCGGCGCCTCGGCAAGATGCTTGACTTTCATCTCAAGATACGGCTTAAAAGTCGTGCCCGCCGGTATCAGGTGACCGAGAATTACATTTTCCTTCAAACCGCACAACTTGTCTATACTACCAGCCAGGGACGCTTCAGTCAAGACCTTTGTTGTCTGCTGGAAGCTCGCTGCGGCAATGAAACTCTCAGACCGGAGCGACGCCTTGGTTATCCCTAACAAAAGTGTCTTAGCCATCGCTGGATGCGGCTTGCGCCCTTTAGCAAGCGCACCGCCTATCAACTCCAGCTTCTCATTAACACTCGCAAGCTTCGCTTTATCAACTACCTGGCCCTCCTGAATGTCGGTGGCATCCCCAACGCTGCTAATCTTCACACTGCTGGCCAAACGTTCATTTTCCCTGCGGAATACGAACTTGTCCACAACCTCGCTGGGCAAAAACGAACTGTCCCCAACCGATTCAATCTCAACCTTGCGCATCATCTGAGCACAGATAATCTCCATGTGCTTGTCGTTGATACTGACATTTTGTGAACGGTAAACGTTCTGTATCTCTCCAATCAAATACTTCTGCAGCGCCTCTTCACCCTTGATTCTCAGTATATCGTGCGGAACTAAAGGCCCGTCCGTCAGGGCATCGCCCGCCTCGGCAATATCACCCGTGTGGACGTTAAGATGCCTGTCTCGCGGAACGTGGTGTTCCTTCTCCATACCGCCTTCACTGCGGATTGTAATTGTCATCTTGCCCTTGCGCTTATCACTTTTCAACTCGACACGACCGCTGATTTCCGCCATTGCAGCAGGGGCTTTCGGCTTTCTCGCCTCGAAAACCTCCGTAACTCTGGGAAGACCGCCGGTAATATCCTGCGTACCGCCGGTAGCTCGCGGCTGATGTGCAAGAAGCTGCCCGGCCTGAACCTTCTGGCCCTCGGTAACCTCAATTCTCGCACCGGCCGGTAGGTAATGAACGTCCAGTATCTTGCCGTTAGAATCCTCTACCATAATCTGCGGGTGCTTGTCGCCCTTGTGCTCTATCACAATAGGCCTTCCGGTTTGACCTCTTCGCTCCTCCTCGAAACGTATCGTCTCGCCTTCGACAATATCGACGAACCGAATCATACCCGCCACTTCCGCCAAAATCGGTGTCCTGTGAGGGTCCCACGAGAACAGAATGACGCCGGCTTTCACCTTTGCACCGTCGGCCACCCTCACGACGGCCCCGTAAGGCACTTTGAGTTTGTCAAGCTCCCTCTCCTTGGCATCAAGAATGGCCATTTCACCGTTGCGCTTCAGCGCCACTATTTGCTTGCCGCCCTCTTCGAGCTTGATAGAAACGGCGTTTATGTCGCGGTATTCAATCTTCCCCGCGTACGTTGCCCTCTGCTCACGCTCCAAAATAGCTCGCTCAGCAACACCGCCGGTATGGAACGTCCGCAGCGTAAGCTGCGTGCCCGGCTCGCCTATCGACTGAGCGGCTATAATACCCACCGGCAAACCCTCTTCAACAAGTTCGCCCGTACTCATATCCCACCCGTAACACTTCGCACAAATACCGAACGGGCTGTCGCACGTGTGCGGGCTCCTGACCCGGATGGTGCCGATACCAAGGGCTTCTATCTTCAAAGCCGCCTCCGGCGTAATGACCTCGTTCTCGTGGACAATCATTTCGTCGGTAATCGGGTTCCGTACGTTGTCCCTCGATGTCCTGCCGATAATCAGTTGCGACAGCGGTACATCAACCTGCTCGCCTCTGGTAACGCTGCTCTTGGTGATTCCCTGCAGCGTCCCGCAGTCCCGCTCGGTGATAATCACGTTCTGCGCCACATCAATCAGCTTACGCGTAAGATAACCGCTGTTGGCGGTCTTTAAGGCCGTATCCGCTAACCCCTTGCGGGCGCCGTGTGTCGAACTGAAGTATTCCAGTACCGTAAGCCCCTCCCGAAAGTTCGATTTAATCGGCGTCTCGATAATCTCACCGCTCGGCTTGGCCATCAACGCGCGCATCCCTGCGAGCTGCTGAATCTGGTCTACGCTGCCCCTGGCTCCGGAATTGCTCATAAGATATATGGGATT
>CAZPDW010000073.1:0-10218 GCA_964585535.1 uncultured Pirellulales bacterium | reverse complement strand
TGTTGCTGATTATCACATCGCTGACCGTTCCACCGTCTAATATCATGAATGCAAAGGCGCGATGACTGTTACGAATCACGCAGTTATCCATAATCACATGCTTGACGTCCCCGGCTATCTCATCGCCTATTTTGACCGCAGACGACGAGCTTGTCAGCCGGCAATTGGTTATCGTTATGTTCTCGACCGGAACCGCTTTGCCGGTCCAGTCACGACTCTTCAACGAAATGCAGTCATCTCCCGTTTCGATTGTGCAGTTTGCGATCCGGGCATCGTAGCAGCCCATTAGATCTATTCCGTCACTGCACATACCCTTGACCAGGCTGCTGAATATACTCACGCCGTCCACAACCAGGCGCTCACATCGCACATAAAGCGAGTTCCATACCGGGGCATATCTCAATGTCACCCCACGAACCTGAACATCTTTGCAGTCTCTGAGGTAAATGATGTTGTATGTAGGCCGAGTGAACTGCACGAAGGGCATTCCTTCGGCCTTGTCACGCTTTAGCGCATCGATGCGATACTGTAACTCGTTGTCGTCTTTTTCCGTGTAAGGCCGCCAGCGGTGTTCCGCCTGGCCGTCAAGAATACCGCGTCCTTCTATCGTGATGTTGACAAGATTTTCGCCGTATATAATTCCGTTCCTGCCTCGCGGCCAGTCGTTGCTGTCCCTGCTGCCGTAAATCACAGCGCCCGCATCGACATACAGGCGAACATTACTTCGCATATTCAACTGCCCTGTTAAATACTCGCCGCGGCCCACATAGACCGTCCCGCCTCCGCCGGCGGCACAAGCGTCAATTGCTTTCTGCATCGCCTTCATTGTCTCTTTGCTGCTCTGCTTTCTTGTTCCGGTCGCCCCGTAATCCCTGACATTGTGAATCGCACAGGCCGCCGCAGGTCCTGACATCTTCGCCTGATGCTCACTTGGCTTGGGCTTCTCAGCCCCGTGCGAAACAACCGGCAAACAAACAGCCAGTAACAGTATTGCCTTCACTATGCCCACTTTCTATCTCCTCTCTATTTATTGTGGATTATCTTATAAGGCGTGCCCGCCTCAGCCGACAGCTCTATCCTGCCGTCCGCAATCGTAAACTCAACATCTTCTTTCGTTCCGTCTGCCATCAGTTTCATTGCCTTTATGTTTTCTTTTTTTCCGGGACCACGGTACCGGACAACTCAATATACCCGCCTGCCGCGAATATGCCATAGTATGTATTTTTATCCTTTGGCACAAAGGAAGCAAAATCCTTCGCGATTGTCAGGTTTTGATGAGTTTTTCGGGTTTTGCGGCGTTCTGGCCGACGGCGGCGAGGAATTTTCGAGTGACGATTTTCTCGAGCTTTGCCATTTCGGATTTTGTTTTCTTTTTCAGTGGTATCTGTCCGCCGGCGTAGGCGTGGTGTCCGCCCCCGGTGCCTCTTCTTGCGACAATTTTGTGAATGACGGCATCGGCGTCTTTTTGTTCGTTCGAGGTCCTTATGGAAATGAACATCTTCTGCTGAGCGAACCCGGTGCACATAGTGAAGTTTATTTCCTCTGTTCTAAGCAACAGGTCGGCGACTTCCGCTATCATATCCGGGTTGTCAACGTTTCCGAGTCCTGTAACGATTGCAGACCCGAAGGCGCGAGCGTTTTTGAGTGCGTCGGCGAGCATTTGGTAGTACCCGCGGGGGACTTCGCCCCGCTGGATTTCGCTCAGCATCCTTTTGTTTGCGAGCGGATAGAGCCGTTCGATAGCCCTTATGTCGGCGGCGGCGGTGTCCCGACCGAGGTCCTGGGTGTCTGAGCGGATGGCGTACAGCAGGGCGGTGGCAAGCTGGTTGTCGGGGATGATTTTCAGCCGGTCGAGATACTCGGCGAGTATGGTGCAGGTGGCACCGTAGGCCTTGCGGACGTCGCTGAACGGAATTTGTCTTGTTTGTTTCCGGCAGGGGTGATGGTCTATGACGATATCGGGCCAGAGGTCCGACGGCAGTGAGTTATTCCCCGTGCCGGGCTGGGTATCGACCATGGCGATGAGGTCGAAATTGTAAAATTCGATTTCGCCGCAGTCGTGCAGATTCAGGCAGAGGTATCGCACGAGGGCCCTGTTTTCTGCACGCCCGACGGTCCCGCCGTGGGTGATGTAGCACTGGATGTCGGCGAGTGAGTTTGCGATTTTGCGCAGCGCCAGCGCTGCTGCGATGGAGTCGGGGTCGGGGTTATCCTGCATCAGGATAACCATATTCCTGTTGTCTTTCAGGATTCCTCTGAGCTGTTCGAGCTTTGTTTTTGTCTTGTCCTGTTTGTTTGCCATAGGAATTCCACAGTTCAGGTACAACCGGTATTTTAGCGTTTTGCATAGTTTTTGACAGGAGAATCGGCTATTGTTCCGGGAAGTTTCAACAATTTTTCTGTAGCTGTGTTCTGTTTCGGGTCAGAACATCGAGAGAAGCTGCTGAAGTGTTTCTGCGTTTTTGACGGCATAGCCGGAGATGTCGTTGTTGAAGTAGGCATAGACGGCTTTAACAGACTTTGCGTTTTGCTGAATCCATTCGGCCCAGGCGGCTAACATTTTGTCGGTGTAGTTTCCGCTGTATTTGCCTGTGGTCCCGTGGAAGCGGACGTAAATTGACTGGGCGGTGATTATGCGAGGCGTTTCACAGCCGGAGAGGTCGTGGATGCAGAAGGCGACATGGTGTTTTTCGAGCAGCTCGAAGGTGTCGTTTTCGTACCAGCTTTTGTGTCGAAACTCGAAGCAGGCGGACGGCCTTTTGCCAAGGAGTTTTATGAAACTCTCCAGCAGGTCGAGGTCTTTGTGCAGCGAAGGCGGAAGCTGATAGAGCACCGGGCCGAGATTCTCTTTCAGCAGCCCGACGGCGTCGAAGAAGCGTTTGAGCGCATCTGATGCGTCTTTTAGTCTTTTGATGTGGGTTATGTAGCGATTGGCCTTGACGGTGTAGAGAAAGTTTTGCGGCGCCTGGCTGTGCCAGTTTTTCAGCGTTTGCTCTTTGGGCAGTTGGTAAAAGGTATTGTTGACCTCGACGGTGTCGAAGTGCTGAGCGTAGTAGCCAAACCATTTGGATTTTGGCAGGCCTTCGGGATAGAATCGCCCCTTCCAGTGGTCGTAGTACCAGCCGGAGGTGCCAATTCGGATGTCGCAACTTTTTCCGCTCATAAAGCAGAATGTTTACAGGTTGTAAAGTTCGGCTATGTGCCGGTTCGGCTCAAAATGGTACCGGCATTGGCTTAAGGGCGTGCCGAGGATGTTTATTTTATCGAGGTCGCCCTGCCCCATACCGGCCTGGTTCATCGCCGACAGGTACATAATACGGGTGGGGTCAAAACCCATAATTTTCGTTGCGAGGGTGTCGGCGGCGAGCGGGTCACGGCTTGCAAGCGCTATGCGGGCGTCGAAGGGTGTCCCCATCGTGGGCCCTTCGCCTTCCATCGCCTCGAAGCCGTCGATGACGGCCAGGTCCGGGTAGATTTGCTGGGCAAGGTGGAACATATTGTAGTGCAGAACGGTATTGACGGCCCGGCCGGTGGTGTGCATAAGCTCCTTGTCGTTGCCCCGGCCGTCGCTGACGGGCGAGCCGAGAAGGACGTTCTTCAGCGACAGTGTCGTAACGACGCGGTCGTGTGTTTTCATTCTTGCGGCCGAGATGATGTAGGTATCCGGGTCGAAAAAGGTCGAAACGATTCTAATCCGCAGCGGGCGATTGCCCCAGCCGAATACGTAATGGTACCGAAAAGGCGCGCGGTTCAGGTCGATTAGCTTAACGTTGTATTCCTTTTCGAGCGGCAGGTAGCCGTAATTTTTGAAGCCGTCAAATGTATCCCCGAAGGCGGTCGCCTCGCCGATGATGATTTGCTTTTTGTAATGCGGGCTCAAGAAGTCCAGAATTGCTCGGACGGCGTCGGGGTGGGTCGCACAGAGAGAGTAGTTGGTGGCGACCATATTGGGTTTTATCAGGATTTTCTTATCGCCGATGGATGACAGGACATCGTCTTCAATCATCTTGAGCGATTGATAGACGATTTCACGCCGGTCGTTTCCCTTGACGAGTGTAACATCGGCCGGGCCGGTGCGCTTCTTGAAGAGCGGATTGCCGCCCGCAGCAGCGGCTGCGGGGGTCCGAGATTTTGTGCCGTCCGGGCTGTTACAGCCGGGCAGTATGACAGAATTCGCGCCGAGGGCGACGGCGGCAACGCCTGAGCCGAGCCGGCTTAGAAAACGCCGCCGATTCAAAAGATTATTACGTGCTGACATATTTGGTTGTCCCCGTAATTACAGACCTTTTACCCGCATCCTCACTGCGTAGAGGCAGGTGCGGGCGGTTACAAAGAGCGTTTTGTTATCTGCTCTTGCGAAGCAGACGTTGGAAGGTCGCTGGGGTATCTCAATAGTCTCGATTCTTTCGCCACTCGAATTATAGACTTTGACGGCATCGGTCGTCAGATAAATGTTACCTTCTTCATCGATGGTCATTCCATCGGAGCCCTCCGGAGTAAAGAGCTTCTTGTCCGAAAGTGTCCCGTCGGAATTTACTTTATAGACCCAGGTCTTGTTGTCACCGTGGTCGGCGACGTAGAGCAGTTTGCCGTCGGCTGAGCCAATCAGGCCATTGGGCCGGACCATATCGTCGATTACAAGGACCGCTTCTCCGGCGCCCGGCGGAATGTAGAAAACGTATTCGCCGGGCAGCTCCATATCGTCTCTGCTCCGGCCGTAACGAGGGTCTGAAAAATAAATACCGCCATTCGCCGCCCGCCACAGGTCGTTGGGGCTGTTCAGCTTTTTGCCCTTGTAGTTGTCGGCGAGAACGGTAACTTTGCCGTTGGTATCTATTCTCGATATTCGGCGGTTCTTGCTTTCGCAGACATAAAGATTTCCCTTCTCGTCGAAGAACAGGCCGTTTGCGCCGCCCGAGTTTTCACGAAATGTGGAAAGCTTGCCCTCGGTGGCCCATATATGGATGTGGTTGTTGGGGATATCGCTGAAATAGACGTCTCCCTTCGAGTCGACGGCAGGGCCTTCGGTAAAACCAAAGCCGCCACTTAGTTTTTCAAGTTTTGCGCCCGGTGCGATGAGAGATTCGGCCCCGGCGGATTGCCGGGTGACGCCGTGTGTCTTGGTTTTTACCGAATAGAGCGAATCGGAGGCGGTGATGAACAGCGTATCGAATGTCGGGCCGCCGAAGGTAACGTTTGCGGTCCAGCGTTTCGGAATATCGATGTGGTCGATTTTTTTGCCGGCCTTGTCGAAGACGGTGACGCCTTTGCCGGTAAGATAAACGTTGCCGGCGCTGTCGATGGTCATACCGTCGGAGCCCATTTCGCAGAACAGCTTTTTGTTCGAGAGCGTGCCGTCATCGTTAATTGTATAGCTGTAAGTTTTGCCGGCGCCGATGTCGGCTATGTAGAGTGTCTTGCCGTCGGCTGTCCCTATGATGCCGTTCGGCTGGGTGAGGTCGGTTATGACACAGACGAGGGTTTTGCGGTCGGGCCTCAGGTAATAGACATACTCCCCTGGCTGCTCGGCCGGGCCCCTGTCCCAGTAGTCTCTCTTATAAAACGGGTCGGTGAAGTATATGCCGCCTTTGCGGTCCCGCCAGAGGTCGTTCGGGCCGTCGAGCAGCTTGCCCTTGTAATTATCGACTAAGATAGTCATTTTGCCGTTGCTGTCGAACGAGACGAGCCGGTTGTGCAAATCGGCGCAGGCCAGCAGGTCGCCGTTCAAGTCGAAGTACAGGCCGTTCGAGCGCTCACAGCCGTCGAGAAAGACCGAGAGCTTGCCGGCGGTTGACCATACGTAGATTTTGTCGTTGGGCTGGTCGGTGAAATAGACGTTCCCTTTGTCGTCGGCGGCGGGGCCTTCGGTGAACGAAAAAACCTCGGCGAGCCGTTCGAGTTTGGCGCCGCCGGCAACAACCGAACTCTTAGCGGAATCGAGGCAGAACAAAACTGCTAAACTGCCAAACAATATAGCTGTTTTTCTCATAATTTAGCCCTTTCGTAAAAAGAGTTTCGGCTCGAAACGGATAATGACACAATACTCCCGGCAAGCGTAATAGTAAAGTGCAAAGACGCTGCAGGCGGACGAATTATTGGCTGCCGAAGCGCCTGTCTTCCATCGCCATCCCTGTGGCGGGCCGGGCCGGACTTCTGCTTGTAACTTCAGCAGGATTAAGAGCTTGACAACAGCCAATCGAAAATGATAAAAGTGATGTAGCCGTTCACGAGGCGTAAACCTCTTTTTTGTGTCATTGCGAGGAGTTTACGACGAAGCAATCTCGAATTGACGTAAAATGACACATTTAACCTGTGAACGGCTACAAAACGATTTTGTACTGTAAGCAGATTTGATAAGGTGGAACAGATATGAAACTTGACCCGAGGGAAATGACGGACTGGCAGATAGCGGAGATGGCCCAGAAGAATATAAAGCCGGTTTTTCAGTTGGCTGATGAGATGGGGCTGAAAACCGATGAGCTCCACCCGGTGGGCCATACGCTTGGCAAGGTGGATTTCTCGAAGGTGCTCGGGCGTCTCGGCAACGGCCCTGCGGCAAAGTATATCGATGTAACGGCCATTACGCCGACGCCGTTCGGCGAGGGCAAGACCACCACGACAATCGGCCTCGTGCAGGCCCTGGCGAAGCGCGGCAAGAGGCCGACCGGGGCGATACGCCAGCCGAGCGCCGGACCCACTTTCAATATAAAGGGAAGCGCCGCCGGCGGAGGCCTGTCGCAGTGCATACCCCTGGTCCCATTCTCGATACGCCTTACCGGCGACATCGACTCGGTAACCAACGCGCACAATCTCGCTATGGTGGCGCTGACAGCTCGGATGCAGCACGAAAGTAATTACGACGACGAACGTCTTGCGGCCCGCAACCTGCGCCGGCTCGATATCGACCCCGATTCGGTCCAGTTCAACTGGGCGATGGATCTCTGCGCCCAATCCCTGAGGAACATTCGAATAGGAATCGGCTCCAAGATGGACGGCTGCGAAATGAGCTCGGGATTCCAGATGACCGCTTCGAGCGAGGTGATGGCGATACTATCGGTGGCGAGAAGTTTGAAGGATCTTCGCCGGCGGATAGCGAAAATGGTGCTGGCAAAGGACCGGGCCGGAAAGGATATTACCACCGCTGACCTTGAGGTCGATGGTGCGATGACGGCGTGGATGGTCGATGCGCTTATGCCGAACTTGCTGCAGACGATTGAGGGCCAGCCGGTCTTTGTTCACGCCGGGCCTTTTGCGAATATCGCCATTGGGCAAAGCTCGGTGATTGCGGATTTGGTAGGGACCCGGCTCGCCGACTATCACGTCACCGAGAGCGGCTTTGGTACGGATATCGGCTACGAGAAGTTTTGGAACCTGAAGTGCCGGCTGTCGGGTTTGAAGCCGGATGCGGTCGTGATAGTGGCGACGGTGCGGGCATTGAAAATGCACGGGGGCGGGCCGCCCGTAAAGCCGGGCGCACGGCTCGACGAGGCCTATATAAAAGAGAACCTTGGCCTTCTCGAGAAGGGCTGCGAGAACCTCGTCGCTCACATCGATATTGTTAAAAAGAGCGGGATAAAACCCATCGTCTGTATCAACAGCTTCCACAGCGATACACCCGCCGAGCATGAGCTTGTAAAGATAATAGCCGTCCAGCACGGCGCAACCTGCGTAATCTCGGAACACTGGCTCAAAGGCGGCGACGGCGCGCTCGAATTGGCCGACGCCGTCATCGACGCCTGCGAACAGAAAAATGACTTTCGATTCTTGTACGATTCGGATATGACTCTCAGACAGAGAATCGAGCGAGTTGCAAAGGATGTCTATGGCGCCAACGGCGTTTCATATACGGAAAAGGCGCTGGAGAAAATAAAAAAGTTAGAAGCCGATGCGCAGACGAATGCCTTCGGCCTGTGTATGGCCAAAACCCACCTGAGCTTGTCCTACGACCCCGGCTTCAAGGGCAGGCCAATCGGCTGGCAGCTCCCGATTCGTGATATTTTGGTGTACAAGGGAGCCGAGTTCGTCGTGCCCCTGGCCGGTAAAATAAAGCTGATGCCGGGTACCGGCTCGAACCCGGCCTTTCGTTATATCGATGTCGATGTGAATACGGGAAAGGTGCAGGGATTGTATTGACGACGGCTTTGAAAGGAGTTTGAGGCGGTGACAGCGACAATCATCGACGGCAAGGCAATTGCGGCTGATATGCGGGCCGAGCTTAAAGCCCAGGTCGAGCGGCTTAAACAAAAGGGCATCGTCCCCGGATTGGGCGTTGTCTTAGTCGGCGAAGACCCGGCATCTGCCTCTTACGTCAGGGCCAAGGAGCGGGCGTGCGCCGAAATCAGGATATACTCAGACGACAATCGCCTGAGGGCCGAAACGAGTCAGGAAGAATTGATGGCCCTGGTGGAGAAAATGAATAATGACCCGAAGATAAACGGGATTTTGGTTCAACTGCCGCTGCCTAAACATTTGAATGAGGCGGAGGTTTTACTTTCGATAGACCCCGCCAAGGACGTCGATGGCTTTCATCCGGTCAACGTGGGAAAAATGGTTGTCGGCGAGAAGGCGTTTCTGCCCTGCACGCCGCATGGGATTATTCAGCTTTTGATGCGAAGCGGCGTGAAAATTGCCGGCGCCGACATCGTGATTGTGGGCAGAAGCAATATCGTGGGCAAGCCACTGGCGAATATGCTTGTCCAGAAAAACAAAACGGGCAATGCGACGGTAACGGTCTGCCATACGCGGACGAAAGACCTTCCGGCTCATACTATGCGGGCCGATATTGTGATAGCCGCGGCGGGAAGACCCAATACGATAACCGCCGATATGATAAAAGACGGGGCCGTGGTCATTGACGTGGGAGTCAACCGCGTCGAGGATGCGACGAAAAAACGCGGGTACCGGCTTGTCGGTGACGTGGACTTCGAGGCGGTAAAGGAAAAAGCGAGCTTCATTACGCCGGTGCCGGGCGGCGTCGGGCCTATGACGATAACGATGCTGCTCTACAATACAGTCGAGTCGGCAAAAAGGGCGGCAGGTCTTGACGATATGCTCTGACGCCGGTAAGCTCCACTGCAACGACAAATCACGCTGTACTCCCAGCGAGACAACGGTTTAACGTGGTTTATCCTGCCCGGCGCGACGGAGGGTTTGGCTCAGACGGCCATGCCGGACACCTCGGTCTCGAAAACCATAGTGCCGTCGACCAGGCCCTGGATATAGGCGTTGTATTTCCTGCCCTTTTTGAACTTTATAATCTTGCCTAACAGCCAGAGCCGCCGGCCCGGCTCGACGGTGGAGCGGAACCTGGCGGAATCGATGGTCGTAAAGCCGATGAAGCATTCCTCGCGATAGACTTTCTTTACGAAGAAGCTCAAAAGCTGGGCGGCGGATTCGACCATTATCACGCCGGGCATAATCGGCCTGCCGGGGATGTGGCCGCGAATCCAGAACTCCCTGTGGGTTACGTCCTTGTAGCCCAGAATGAGAAAATTATCCTTGTCATACCAGAGGATGCCGTCGAGATGCTGCATCTCGAACCGCTGGGGATTTACCCGGCGGATGTCTTCTTTATTGAAGACCGGCTCGGCTGTAAGGTCCATTTGTGATAAGTTTAGCAATAAAGGCGGCGGCATATATTAGAAACTCCAACTCAAAAGAAATTACGCGCAAACAAAACGATGCGTCCGCGGCCGGTCCTTAACGCGACTTGCCGGGACTGAGTCGAAATGAGCGCGGTGTTCGGCGTTATAAACGGCTACTCTGTGATTCAGTCAGTGGACCTGATTTCAAGGATGCACTTTCTGACGTCCTGGGCCGCCTGTTTGACCTTCTGCATTTGCTTGCGGACACGCGTCCCTGCCGCCTTGTTGCCGCCTTCGGCCTTGTTGATGTCGGCTTCGATTTCGGCAATCAGTACCTTTAGGCTCTCGTACTCTTGCATTGAGTAGTCCTCCATATCAGCGGTTAAAATTGCTTAAAGCGACCTATGGCTGCTAAAAAACTAATGTTCCTGTGATGCTTTGTCAAAGAAAATTGCGTTTTTTGTAAAAAAAACAGGTATTTTTTTTGGCGGGATTGACGGCTGATACTGCCCGGCTAATCGACTACTGCCGGAAGCAGCAAATTTCGGGGTCGGGGGATGCAGAAGGCGGCCAGCTCGAAATTGGTCGGCGGTTTGGGTTCTGGGTAGAACCCCCGGGATGAAGCCGGGGGCTT
>CAZPDW010000072.1:0-10350 GCA_964585535.1 uncultured Pirellulales bacterium | reverse complement strand
GGGTTTGCGCCGACGCCTATGGCAAAAGCGGTAGGCCGGTCAATGCCGTTGCCGCCTATGTCGATGCCGCGGTTGAGATTCGTGATTACCGAGACTAAGGCGATTGAATCCATATCGAAAACGCCGGTCGCCTCGGGATACTCACCCATCTTCGGCGGGTCCCCGGTTATCACGAGAATGTTACGCAGGCCGATAGCCGATGCGCCGAGAATGTCCGACTGCATTCCGATGAGATTGCGGTCCCGGCAGCAGAAGTGAAGTATCGTTTCTATATTCGCATTTTCCTGTATCTTGACGGCGGTGACCAGCGGCGACAGCCGGCTGCTTGCACGCGGGCCGTCGGGGATATTGATTGCATCGACGCCAAACTCGGCGCAGAGCCGGGCCTTTTCGAGGATTGGCTCGATATTGAGTCCCCGAGGCGGGGTAATTTCGATTGTTGTAACCTTTCGGCCTGCGGCAAGTTTGGCGGCAAAGTTCGATTTTTCAGCTAAAGGCATCTGCCGTGCAGGAGCCGGGCGGGCAGGGCCCTCGACGGTGACCACGGCCGGCGCGGCCTTTGGGTGAGCGGCCCTATCCAGTGAGCGGACGACGCGGACGATTTGTGCTATGTGCTCGGGCGTCGTGCCGCAGCAGCCGCCGATTATTCTTGCACCCATTTCAAAGAATCGTTTTGCGTATTCGGCCATATATTCAGGCGTGCACATATAGAGCGTCCGGTTGTCAACCTGGCGGGGCAGCCCGGCGTTGGGCTGAACCGAGATGGGCTTGTCCGTTACATTGCGGATGAGTTCGAGTGCGCTGAGCATACCCGAAGGGCCTACCGAGCAATTCAGGCCCACCGCAGCCAGGCCCGGCTCGGCGGCGATTCTGCCGATGGCCCGGCCGACTTTCTCGCCATAAATAGTTTCATTTTGTTCGTTGACCGTCATCTGGGCGACGATATCAATCGAGGTAACCTGCCGCGCAGCGCGTATCGCCGTCAGCAGCTCATCGGTATTCGAGAACGTCTCGAACAGCAGGAAGTCCGCACCGGCGCCGGCGAGCGCCTTTGCCTGTTTTGTAAATGCAGCGGCGGCCTGGGCCGTGCTAAGCGGACTGTGCGGTGTAAGCTCACAACCGAGAGGCCCTATTGCACCGGCAACAAGCACATCCTGTTTTGCGGACTGTCTTGCAATTTTAACGGCGGCGGTGTTGATGACCTCGGTCTGCTCGGCCAAGCCGTAGGGCGAGAGCTTGAACTCGTTGGCGCCGAACGTGTTGGTCTCGATGAAGTCAACCCCGGCCAGGACGTATGCATCGTGAATCTTTTTTACAAGACCGGCATTTGTCAGGTTAAGCTCATCGAAACAGCGGTTGAGAAAAACGCCGTGCCGGTAGAGCATCGTGCCCATCGCTCCATCGCCGAGCACCACGCCGTCGAGCAGCATTTGTACGAGTTTGCCGGCCACTGTCATTTTTCCCTTGTGGTTTCACAATCCATTGTGTCTGAGAGCATATCACAAAAGTCGGTTAAGTTGCAATCCTTAAGAAAAAAACAGGGGTAATGACAGCCGGGGCGGGCGGCGAGGATGTCGAGAAATTGCTTGCAACAGGCCAAAAAGACATTATACTTGTTCGCCAACTCCTGTCTGTGGCCTATGTATGTTGGGCGGTCGGGTTGCTAACTTGAAAGGACCAAATATGGCCCACAAAAACAGCGATATTGAGAAGATAAAAGAGCTAATTGCGATAATGAAGGAAAACGACCTTGTCGAGGTCGAGCTGAAACACGGCGACGACAAAATTTTCATCAAGCGAAGCGAAGGCCCGCCGCCGGCGGGCCGGATATCAACCGTGCCGATGATGGCTCCGGGGTTCGCGGCGATGCCGGCGGCAAATCAGACAGGGCAATCGATGGTCCCGTCACAGGTGCAGCAGGAGACCGCCGAGCAGAAAACTGAAGACTTGGTTGAAATAAAATCGCCGATTGTGGGAACATTTTATGCGGCACCGAGCCCGGATTCGGACATATACGTTGAGGTCGGCTCGCACGTAGATGAGGCGGCTGTCGTCTGTATTATAGAGGCGATGAAGGTAATGAACGAGATAAAGGCCGAGCTGAGCGGTACGATAGTTGAAATAGTGGCAAAGAACGGCCAGGCGGTTGAATATGGACAGGTGCTTTTCAAGGTCAAGCCGGAATAACAGGCTGTTGCGCTGAAGCCGAGATGCGAGTTTATGTTTTCCAGAATCCTAATAGCTAATCGCGGTGAAATAGCCCTGCGTATTATTCGGGCATGTCACGAGCTGGGCGTAGAGGCCGTGGCCGTCTATTCCGAGGCGGACAAAGACGCCGCTTACCTGCATCTTGCCGATGAGGCCATCTGCATAGGCCCGGCGAGTCCGGCCGAAAGCTATCTGAATATCCCGCGGATAATAAGCGCCGCAGAGGTCGCCGACGTCGATGCGATTCATCCCGGATACGGATTTCTGGCCGAGAACGTGAACTTTGCCCGGATATGCCGGGACTGCGGGATAGTCTTCATCGGCCCGCCGCCGGAGGCGATGCAATTGTTGGGCGATAAGGTCGAAGCACGCCGGCTGGCGCAGAAGGCAAAGGTCCGGATTGTGCCGGGCTCCGAGGGAACTGTCGAGAATGAATCCGGTGCCTTGAAACTTGCCAACGAGATTGGTTACCCGGTGATGATAAAGGCGGTGGCCGGCGGCGGCGGCCGGGGGATGCGAATCGCACACAATGATATGAGCTTCCGTTCGGCCTTTGGTGCGGCCCGCTCCGAGGCCGAGGCCGCCTTCGGCGATTCGCACGTCTATCTCGAAAAATTCATTGTCGAGCCGAGGCACGTCGAGGTGCAGATTATGGCCGACAAATCGGGCCATTCGGTTCACTTTTTTGAAAGAGACTGCTCGATTCAGCGAAGACACCAAAAAATGATAGAGGAATCGCCCTGCCCCGTGCTCAATGAGCGCAAGCGCGAGGAGCTGTGCATCGCGGCCCTTCGAATCATCAAAGAGGCCAAGTACGAGAACGCCGCAACGGTCGAGTTCCTGCTCGATAAAGATAAAAAGTTCTATTTTATCGAGGTCAATACCCGTATCCAGGTCGAGCATCCCGTTACCGAAATGGTTACGGGACAGGACTTGATTAAATGGCAGCTAAAAATAGCGGCGGGCGAACGGCTTGAGCTGAATCAAAGAGACATAAAACACAACGGCTCGGCTATCGAATGCCGAATCAATGCAGAGGACCCGGAAAACGATTTTGCTCCAAGCCCCGGCCCGATAAGCCGATACATCGCGCCGGGCGGGCCGGGCGTAAGAGTCGATAGCCACGTTTACCAGGGCTGGACGGTATCGACAAGCTACGATTCGATGATAGCAAAGCTAATTGTCCATCAGGACTCACGCGACGAGACCATCGCCACGATGAGAAGGGCCCTCTCCGAATTTGTGATTGAACCGATTAAAACGACAATCCCGGCCTGCCTGGCAATTCTCTCGCACAACCTGTTCGTCAAGAACAAGGTAGATACCGGCTTCGTCGAGAGAAATTTCTAATCTCGTATTTCGTATCTCGTCGCTCGTATTGCGTATTGCGTTTCCCGTTTCAGACTTTATGTCGGTCATTTTTCCAGTGCGATAAGGTCCTTGTAAACTTCTCGTTTTCTGATGACTGTAAACGTGCCGCCGTCAACGAGCACCTCTGCGGGGCGGGGGCGGGCGTTGTAGTTACTGCTCATCGTAAAGCCGTAGGCGCCGGCGCTGAAAATCGCCAGCAGGTCGCCGCGTTTAAGCGGCGGCATCGCCCTGTCTTTTGCGAAAAAATCGGCGGCCTCGCAAATCGGCCCGACGACATCGACTACCTCGGCGCCTTCGAGACGCAGGTCTTTTGCCCGGCGGGGCGGAACATACCTGCCATCGACCCTCGCCGGCCAGATGAAGTGAAAGGCACCGTAGAGCGGCGGGCGAATCAGGTCGTTCATACCCGCATCGACTATGACGAACTTCTTTTTGCCGCCCGTCTTGACATATAGCACCCTGGTCAGCAGTATCGCCGCATTGGCGGCGATGCTTGCTCCGGGTTCGAGGATGAGCTTGAGCCGTTTGTCTTTGAGCATCGGGACGATGGCGGCGGCGTAATCGTCGGCGGTGGGCGACTGGGCCGTAACGTAATCGGCGCCGTATCCCCCGCCGATGTCCAGCATCTCAATCTTGAAACCGTCGGCCCGGAGCCGGTCAACCAGAACCATAGTTTTCCCAATCGCTTCCACGTAGGGTTCGACCGTATGGCCCGCCGAGCCGAGATGTATGTGTATCGCGCATAGGTTGACGCTGTCGTTCTTGCCGTACTCGGCAAAGACCTTCTGTGCCCGGCCGATATCGACGCCGAACTTGCTTTCCTTCTTTCCCGTTGTGGTATAAATATGGGTCTTCGGGTCAACGTCGGGGTTGATGCGCAGGGCGGCCTTCGGGCGTTTGCCCTTTTGCCCGGCAAGCCGAATAAGATTTTCAAGCTCGGCCTCGGATTCGATGTTGAAATATGCGATGCCGGCGTCCAGCGCCTCGGTGATTTCTTTATCCGTTTTGCCGACACCGGCATAAACGACCTTGGCCGGCTCGCCCGCCGCCTGCAGAACGCGATACAATTCGCCGCCGCTGACTATGTCAAATCCGCTGCCCGCTTCCGCCATAAACTTGAGAATGTTGATATTTCCGCAGGCCTTGACCGAGAAGCAGACCGTTGTATCGACCCGGCTGTAGGCCCGACGGACCTTGCGGAGGTGCTCGATGAAGGTGGCCTTGCTGTAAATGTAAACCGGCGTGCCGACCACGCTGGCTATTTTTTGAACGTCAGCTTCCTCGGCGAAAAGTGTGCCGTTTCTATAAGCAAAATAGTCCATAACGCTCGCCCGTCGAACACGCTGACCGCGGCGGCTGATTCGGCCGCGTCAGCCGATGCCGCCGGACAGTATAGAAGATTACAAGCGAATTGCAAGAAATGACTGTTGGAACCGCACCAAACTGAAAAAGGAAGGTTCTCAAAACGAAAACCTTCCTTCTTCGCGCTTTTGCATTTACCCGAGGTGCCGTACTATTTTTTCTTCTTGGCCTTCTTCTTTGCCTTCTTCTTGGCTTTCTTCTTTGCTTTCTTCTTCGTTACCTTTTTCTTTTTCTTTGCTGCTTTCTTCTTCTTTGCCATATTGTAATCTCCTTACTGGCTTTGTGAAATCCTTTCACCAAAACACTAAGTTAACTTTTGAAAGTTCCGTCGTCAGCTTTAACGAAGCTAACGGCTATAGTTATAATTTTTATCGTCCATAAATTAAGAAATACTTCATAAAAATTTGCGCCGCAGCAGTCCGGGACGTGCTGTCGTACGCTACGAAAACAAATTCAGTAAGTCAGTTATATTCTGTGCGCCGCCTGTTTTGTTCTTTCTTTGTTGGAAAATGCTGTTGATGTTTAACCTGAGAGTTTATAATATCACCGAGATGCGATATTCTTATAAATGCGTTTCTTTAAGGCCGCAGGGCTGTTTCACGGCCCTTTGTGTGTGAACAAAAAAGTTGAGCGCGTCAAGGCCGCGGTGCTTGACGGCTCTTTAAGCTGTAAGCTGACAGAAATAAAGATGTCACCTTAAGCGTCGCCGGATTGCCTGTAACGATGATTTTGAGACGATAAAAATTTTTTCTTTTTCGCAAAAAATTTTTGGCAAAAATTTACAATTACGCTGTTAGTTGTTTATGACGAAGAAAAAAATAGCACTGTTCGGAGGAACCTTTGACCCGATTCATATCGGTCACACGACGGTCGCAGATGCAGCGGCAAGACAAATCGGCGCCGAGAAAGTTGTCTTCATCCCGGCTAAACGCTCGCCGCTGAAGCATTTATTTCCACAGGCGAATGAGAACCATCGGTATGCGATGACGGCCCTGGCAATTTCCGGGAATGAGAAATTCGAGCTGAGTGATTACGAGCTGAAAAAAAAAGGCCCTAACTACACGCTCGATACGGTGCGATATTTTCAGGGCAGTCTCGGCCGAGAAGCAGAGCTTTATTGGCTGGCGGGCGCCGACAGCGTTGCGGATTTGCCACACTGGTACGGGATAACAGAACTGATTGACGAGTGCAACTTATCGGTGATGTACAGGGCGGGTTTCGCTCAGCCCGATTTCAGCAGCTTTGTCCGGCTGTGGGGGGCCGAGCGCGTTGCGAAGCTGGAGCGCAATGTTATCAAGACGCCCTTGATTGAAACAAGCAGCACCAAAATCCGCAGCAGTATCGCCGCCGGTCAGTCGATTAATAATATGGCGGCCCCGAAGGTCGCGGACTATATCCGCGAGCACCACCTGTATCAATCGGCGGGTTGACAAGCCGACTCAGATTGTGAAGCTGCCGTCCTTATAGATAAGCTCGTCGTCGGCGTAAATCTCGCCGCCTTTGCTCATATCGGCTAACATGTCCCAGTGGATAGCCGATTCATTTTTGCCGCCCGCCTCCGGAATAGATGCGCCGATGGCCATGTGGATGGTCCCTGCTAACTTTTCATCGAAGAGCATATTCTTGCTAAATTTCCTGATACCGGTGTTTGTTCCTATCGCCGCCTCGCCGAAACGCCTGGCGCCGGGTATCTCGAGGATTTTATTAAGCAGTGCCCTTCCTTTCTTCGCATCCCATTTGACGACCTGGCCGTCTCTGACTTCCAGCGTTATGTCCTCAATCTCCTGGCCGAAGTAAAAACCGGGATAGCTGAACCTGACCTTGCCGTTGACCGAGTCTTCGACCGGGCAGGTGAATATCTCGCCCGATGGCATGTTCTTGCTGCCCGCCGAGTTTATCCATATCCTGCCTTTAGCCGAGAATGAAATATCTATGTCGCTGCCGACGTACCGTATGTGTTCTTTGCCGGCAAGGTAATCGATAATCCTCTGCTGGTCTTTCTCGACCTGCCGCCACTTAGCGACCGGGTCGTCATCGTAAAGAAAGCACGCAGAATAGACAAAGTCTTCGTATTCGCTTCTGCTCATACCGCATTCCTGGGCGGCTGCGTCGGTGGGAAAAACACACAAAGTCCAGTTAAGCTCACCGGTGGCGGACCTGTTCATTAGTGTTTTCATAAGCTCGGCCCTGGCCATCCCTGCGGTTTGCTTCTTCTCAGCAGAGACGTTCTCAAGCTCCTTCATGTTGAAAGGCGCAAGGACCATAAGCTGTGCATCATAGTTCTCACAGGCATATTGTGTCGTCGGCGAGATGTACCGGAGCTGCTCATCGCTGCCGTAATCGTAGAGTATCTTTTCGGTCCCGTTAAGCGATATACGAAATTCCGGATGTGCACCGGCTTTAAGCGCCTCACGAAATACCTCTTTGAGCAGTTCCTCTGCAAGGTACGACGACGCTATAAGCAGCTTGTCGTCCTTTTTGAGTTTCAGTGAATAGTTGACCAGCAGTTTGGCGTACTTGCTGTATATGCTTTCCATAAGATTAAGCTCCGGTTACAAAGAATCTTAAGCCTGTTTGCCCTTAGCTTTATTGGTACGTTCCGCCAGCCAGTCGCACCATTGCTCCAACCCTTGCCCCGTTTTGGCCGAAACGGCGAATATCCTGATATCCCTGTTCAGTTTGAGTACATCCGCCTTTGCCCGTTCGATATCGAAATCAACTGCCTCTAATAAATCGACCTTGTTTATTAGCAGTGCCTTTGCTCGTGCAAAGATAGCCGGGTACTTGGCCGGCTTGTCGTCGCCTTCAGGTACGGACAGAACCGCAATCTTTGCCGTTTCGCCAAGCTCGAAGGTGGAAGGGCATACCAGGTTGCCTACGTTTTCTATGAAAATCAAATCAAGCTCGTCGATGGGCAGCTTCTTTAGGGCCTCTGCCACTTGGACCGCCGTCAGATGGCATGCGCCGGCGGTGTTAATCTGAACGGCCGGTGCACCCGTCGCCCTGATTCTTTCGGCGTCGAGCTCGGTCTGGATGTCGCCCTCGATGACGCCGATTCTGATTCTGCCCTTCAACTCGGTAATCGTTCTTGCAAGGATGGCGGTCTTGCCCGAGCCGGGCGAGGATATCATATTGAGGCAGGGCTTGTTGTGCCCGGCAAGGAACCGCCTGTTCTTCGCGGCATATTCTTCGTTTAAGCTAAGAATCTTTTTGCCGACTTTGACTTTGTACATAATGTTACTCCGTATCGAACTCTATCTCTTCGAGCAGCAGCGGCGGGTCGGGCATCAATTCGAAATCGTCGCTGTGGCAGTTTTTACACCTCGGCGAGGCGATATCGAATTCAAATATGTTCCGGCAATTCCTGCAGCGGGCCTGAATGGGCTTGTGGCTGATATTGAGCTTTACGCCTTCGCAGATAGTTCCTTTCGCGATGGCCTCGAACGCAAACAACAGGGTGTCGTCGTTGATGGCGTTGAATATACCGCAGCTAATTTTAGCGGCAAGGGGTTTTGCGTTTTGCTCTTCGGCCTCGGCGCCGATAGAAGCGAGCAGTGATTGTGCAACCATCAGTTCGTGCATCAGCAAATCCTCGGCAGCTCCCGGCCGTAAGGCATCCGGACAATTCTTTTCCCGCCGATTTTCGTTGTCATTTCTACCATTGCAACGTCGCCCGGCTCGGTGATTTCGCCGATGAGCGATGCGTTTTTGCCGAGCGGGTGATTACGGCAGATGTCGAGACACGCCCCGGCGGCATCGGGCGCCACGACGGCGACGAACTTTCCCTCGTTGGCTATGTTGAGCACGTCGAAACCGAGCATGTCGGCGCCGGCCTGGACGGTCGGGTTGATGGGAATGTCTGGCTCGTTGATTTGAATACTCAGCAGGGCCTGTCCCGAGATTTCGTTCAGCGTAGCCGCTAATCCGCCGCGGGTCGGGTCCCGCATAAACTTTACGCCGGCTGTCTTTTCGAGAAGCTCACCCGTCAGACCGGCTAAGGCGGCGCAGTCGCTCTTGAGCTGCGTCTGGAACCTGATGTCTTTGCGCTGTGATATAACGGTCATCCCGTGGTCGCCGATGGTGCCGCTGAGGAGAATCTTGTCGCCTGCCGATATTCTCTCGAAACCCAGCTCAACGCCGTCGAGCATAGTGCCGATTCCCGCGGTGTTTATGAAGAGCTGGTCGGCGGCGCCGGCTTCGACGGTTTTCGTATCGCCTGTGACAATCTCGACGTTGCTCTCGGCGGCGGCTTTGCCGATGCTGTCTAAAATTCTATCGAGCACCGAAAATTCGAGACCCTCCTCGATTATCAGCGACAGTGAAAGGGCCACCGGTTTTGCACCGGCGACGGCCAAATCGTTTATCGTCCCGCAGACGGCCAATTTACCGATGTCGCCGCCGTTGAAGAACAACGGCTTGACAACGTAGCTGTCGGTGGTGAAGGCCAGCGAGGTCGAATCGAGATTCATAGCCGCCGCATCGGGCAGCGATGCTAAGGCGGGGCTTTTGAACTTGGGTAGTATGTAATTGCGAATAAGCTCTTCGGTCAATTTGCCGCCGCCGCCGTGCGCCAGCAGTATTGTTTTCTCGGCAGGTGGTGTCATTTGCGTTTTTCTTTTCTCCGGCTGTACTTGAACCAGGCGGCACAGACGCCCTCGGAGCTTACCATACACGGGCCGACGGGCGTCTCGGGCGTACACGCAGCGGCGAAGAGCCGGCACTGCGACGGCTCGATGAGTCCGCAAAGCACCTCTCCGCAGCGACAGCCGCTTGTGTCCTCGGTGGGCGTTTCGGTTACGTCGAATCGCCTGAAGGCGTCGAATTGCTCGAATTTATCTTTCACTTTAAGAGTGCTTTTTTTAATTTCGCCTAATCCCCTCCAGTAGCCGTCGGCGCAATCGAAGCACTCGGCAATAAGCCGCTGTGCGACGGTGTTGCCTTCTTCAGTGACGGCGGCGGTATAGACCGAATTCAGCTCGGCCTTGCCTTCGCCAAGCTGCCGGGCGATTTCGCCTAATCCTTCGATAATCTGCATCGGCTCGAAGCCGGCAACCACACAGGGCCGGCTGAACTCATCGACTATCTGCCCGAATGCGCCGTAGCCGATTATCACGGCGACATGACCCGGGCACAGAAACGCATCTATCCTGTCGTTTTTCTCCGACAGCAGCGCACGCATCGCAGGCACGACCAGCTTATGGCCGCTGAGTACGCAAAAGTTTTCGATATCCCGCTCGGCGGCTTCCTTGATGACCACGGCGGTGGCAGGCGCCGTAGTCTCGAAGCCGACGGCAATGAATACCACGGTCTTGTCGGGATTGTCTTTGGCCAACTGCAGGGCATCTTCACTGCTGAGAACGACCCTGACGTCGGCCGTTGATTTCCTCGTCTCCAGTGAGCCGGCCCCGC
>CAZPDW010000071.1:0-10472 GCA_964585535.1 uncultured Pirellulales bacterium | reverse complement strand
GGATTTTTCCCAGAAGGATTTTTTGAAACGTTCGATACTTTGTTGAAGCTGGTCGAAAGACTTCATTTGCCAAACAGCATAGCGGGTATTTTCACCACACAAAAATATGTAAATACCGTAAACGAGATTATCAGCCCTGTCGCCAGGATACGACTCGGCTTTAAGATTTTTGCCGCCTCAGCAGAGAGAAGGCGAGGCAGAACAAAAAAGAGCCCCATCAGGCAACAGACTGCCTGCAGCGGCGTCAGCAGCAGGCCATCGAGGATGGAACCCAGTTTGACGAGAACCACCGGCTTGTAGCCGATGGTGTAGATGAGGACCATCGATGTGAAGAAAAAGACGACAAGGAAAAACCGATACAGCACTTTCCACGAATATCGCCTGCCCAGAGGAGGAAAGCAGATTCTGACCGAGTCGGCAAACAGCCGGGGCCAGCCGGCCAATTGGCCCACCTGCGAACCTATCAGGGCGGCGGCGCCGGCTAACATAAACAAGGCCGCACCGAGCTTGCCCCAGTTGTCCGCAAAGACCTGAGACAATGTTACCGCTACCGTCGCGCCCTGCGGCGCAAGCTCCCTCGGCCCCAGCACGCCGTTGCCGGCTATAAGAAACGCCCCGGTGACCACTACCGCTATCACCATCGCCAAACTTGCATCGACAAGCAGCACCCGGCACCAGCCCCTGATTTTTTTGGCGGTCTCGGCGTTCATCTCGCGAAGCTTATCGAGTGGGGCGGCCTGGCCCTGGCTTCGACCGGCGGCGGCGCCGTAGCCGGCGCCCAGAACCCAGTACGTGTACCATACCTGCGATGCAAAACCGCCGGCTCCCCAGCCAATCAACGGCAGTATCTCGGCCCAGGTATTCGGCTTTGTCCCCTGCTCAATCGCCCAGCCCGGCACCGCGGGGACACTCGGAACCAACGACCGGACAAAATCACCCAAAGGCGGAAACACACACGCAGCTACATAAATAGTCCCGACAACAATAATGACCACGAAAAAGCTCATTACGATTTTCAGAACCTCGAACACGCCCGACCAGACGACCGCCACCGCAAAAAGCGACACCGCCCAGCCGCACGCAACCTGTACCGCCCAGGATTCACTGCCGAATATCCCCGCAATGAAAACTCCCGCGGCGTTGGCAAGCGCCGCTATCGCTATCATCGCCGCAAAAAACTGCGCCACAAACACAATCCACACGACCCAGTGGCGAGGCCCCGGCATCCGGTCGAACATATCTATCATGCCCTCGCCGGTGCAGACCGTGTATCGCGCACCGGCCAGGCCGATTACGTATTTCAGAAATATCCCGAGGACAACCGCCCAAAGAATACCCGAACCCAGTATCGCGCCGGCTCGCGTCGCAAGAATGACCTCCCCCGAGCCGATATACTCGCTGCACCACACAAACGCCGGCCCCACCAGCGCCAGCACCATCAGCCCCTTAGGTGGTCTTGGTATCTGAATGTCACTCATAGATGCATAGTTTTAGCCGCAGAAAACGGAAATTGCACGCTTTTTCTCAGTATGACTACTAACAAGAAATAAGCTTTCCAAAATCTGCGAAGTCGGCTATAATGCTTTGGAACACCGGAGACAACGCATTAGAGAGCAAATCAAAGTGGAATCTGTAAGTGAACAGACAACAACTAAGAAAAGAAAACGCATCGTCATTATATTGCTTGGATTGGCTGTAATCTCCAACGTAATTTGGTTTGGGTTCCATGGGATTAGAAGGTGTTACTATTATCATCAGCTTTTCGGATCACAGCCCAAGAAGATTGCTCAACTTAGCGCCGAAGTCATCGAAATCCAGCTACCGAAGGCCCGGATTTCTACTGGAATATCGCTTGGCTATGCGAAGACTTCTATCGAACCAACTGCAACACAGCTAATAAAATTCATCGAGCACCTCGACTGTGTTGTGCTCGAATCGAACAGCGTTTCCACCATTTTCGAGCAACCGTGGGACACCTCCAAATCATCCGACCCTTTACCCTCCGACCCACGCATTCCTCCACCCCTCATAGAATTCAGGTGGAGACCTCTTCCTTCAAATGAACTCTTCCGGCATAACTTGGATGCTGCCCGAATCAAACCAAAGGGTTACATCGAATTGTTCATAATGTCCAATCGCCGATTTAGCAACTATATGGAACTTGCAATTACCAAGACGATGATGCCTTACACACAACAGGGAATTGGCGTTTTTGAGACGGAGCATGTCAAGGGCTTGATTTGTCTTGGCCACCACGAAACACCTGGGATATTGTACGCTGACGTGTACGCCAAGCAGTCAAACGTAATGCAGAGTATAACTGTCAAATCAGACTCTGCAGAAACGAGTAAACACACACTTTTTTCTCTTCTGACGTCCTATGAGTTTGTTATCTCAGAAATACCTGAGACAGATAAACTACGTCAACTCATAAAATCTAACCTCGAAAAATACGAGACCTTTGAAATAGTGTTCCATACGGACTAGCTCTTATAGCGTGCGGGACTGGGCCATGAAGAAACAAACATTTCTAAAATTTCCTCAGCCAGCAGATTGTGATCTTGCATCACTCTTCAAGTGATGCCAGTGCTTCGCGGAGGATTTTTGCCATGCGCTGCTTTGCACCAGGCGCGGACGATTCATAACACACAGCTCTTTAAGCAAACCTGCTATTCAAAACGAAACAATCGTCTGCTTTCATCATAATGCAACGGCTTAGCTGCCGCAAGTGACTCCTCGGTCAGCCCGATGAGCCGAAGAGGATTGTAGAAACCAACGGCTGCAAGCTCATCGGCTTTTAGCAGATTCAGCGAAGCCAGGTGGTTCATACAGTCGAGCATCGTTGCCGACGACCCAACCAGATAACCCGTTTCCGGATTGTATATGCGCCCGCTCTCATCGAGAACGACTTTATTCCCCGCGCTGTCGTACTCTCCCGGCCCCATACCGCTCAGGGCCGTCGCGTCGCTGGTGACAATGCACTTGCCGGGGCCTTTTGTCCTGACGATAGTCTTAATCACTGCCGCCGGCAGGTGGTGACCGTCGGTTATTATCATTGCCGAGAGCTTATCGACAGCGAGGCCGGCAAAAATGGGATTGTCGTGTCGCGGGATGGTAAGTGGGACACCATTTCCCAGATGGGTAAGCGCCCGGGCGCCGGCCCCGGCTAAGCGCTGCAAATCCTCAACGCCCGCCGTTTGATGTCCCAACGAGACAGCGATACCATTTTCAGCTGCGAACTGCGCCAGCTCATCGGCGCCCTCCGGCTCAGCCGCTATCGTAATCAGTTTTACTCTGTGCCCGGCCAAATCGAGCAGGCGCTTCAAATATGCAAGGTCGGGCCTTCGTACCCATTGTGCATTGTGCGCGCCCCGGGCGCCTTCGGCAGCCGAGATAAAAGGCCCTTCGAGATGTATGCCGAGGACTCGACCTCGGAACTCATCACTGTCTATCACCTTTGCCATAATCGGCAGATTGTGCTCATATACGCCGCCGCCGCTGGTGATTATCGTCGGCAAAAAGGCGCTCGCACCTTCTTCGAGCATCTGCCGGCAGGCGTCGGCAAAGCTATCTTCCGTCAGGGCCGGGCTGGAAAAGTCCACACCCCTGTACCCGTTCACCTGCAAATCCACTAATCCCGGAACCGCCATAATCTTCACCTCGCCGAAAGAAGGGACGCCGATTGTTCATCCAACAGCAGTTTACAGTTCGGATGCTCCCGCAGGATTGAGGCCGGGCAGTTAGGCGTTACCGGCCCTTCGAGAGCCGCCTTGACCGCCGACGCCTTACGCAAATCCGGAACCGAGACAATAAGCAATTCGCTTTTTAATATCTGCCTGATGCTCATCGATATTGCGCGGGCGGGGACATCCTCGAGCTTTTCAAACCAGCCCTCGCCCAACTGCTGTCGGCGGCATTTCTCGTCAAGAGCGACGACAATGTACGGTTGCTGTGTCTCGAAGTCGGCCGGCGGGTCGTTAAATGCGAGGTGGCCGTTTTCGCCTATTCCGGCCAAGGTGACATCAATCGTCTGCCGGCTTATCAGCTCGCCCAACCTTTCACATTCCTGCTCAGGGCCTGGTGCGTCACCATTTATGAAATGCACGGCCTTTAGCTTTCCTACTTTATCAACGAACCGCTGCCTGAGATATTTTCTAAAGCCGGCCGGATGGTCGGGGCCGAGACCGATATATTCATCGAGATGAAACATACTGACTTTGGACCAGTCGATACCTTCGGCGGCGAGAAGTTCGGTGAGAACCTCGAACTGGCTGGCGCCGGTCGCGAGCGTGATATTGGCCTGCCCTTTGCTCTGGATTGCACCGGTGATTTGTTCAGCAGCGAATTTAGCGGCGGCTGCACCCAATTCGGCCCTGCCTTTGTAAATGAGCTTCTCCATAATCTATAACCTTATAATCAAATAGATAGAAAGAATCAATACGGCGGCGGATGCCAGCCCGACGAGAAAGCCGGTTACCGACCTCAATGACGGCACGGGCAGCTCGATGTTCTTGCCTGGAAGCAGGTTTCGCCTGCGGGGGACGACTGCGTCGGCGGGCAGCGTGCAGGGTGCGGGGATTTTCTCGCCGGCTCTGACCGGGGTGCGGACGAGTGCGTAGAACCTGTCGAGCTTTTCAGCGGCGACCGGCTTTGTGAATATGCTAACGATAATGCCGGCAACCGTCCCCGCGGCAAGGTAGAAAACCATCTGCCAGGGCAGGTACATCGCGGCGGTGTCGTTTTTTACTACGACCAGACGGAGCGTCTCGTTGGCGGGGAGATTTTGCAGTATCTCAACAAAGAAGGCCTGAGCGGTGAGCCACCACACGGCGACAGCGGTGAGTGTTGCGGCCCAGGCGCCTGCCGCTGTGGTACGCCGCCAGAGCAGCCCAAGCCAGAAGGCGATACCGATGAGCGGCGGGATTTTCCAGAAGATTTCGAGGCCCTGGACGACATCTGAAAGCCGGTAAGCGAAGAAAACGCCGCCGGCAACGAAGGCAACGGATGCGATACGGCCGATAAAGATATAATGCCGAGGGGGCTTGTCCGGAACAAGAGGCCTGTAGATATTTTCGGTGAAAAGAGCGGAGCAGGAAACCATAAAGGCATCGCAGGAGCTCATCACCGATGCCAACAGGGCCGCGATAAAGACGCCGAGCAGTCCGGGCAGTACGTGGGGCAGAAAATCGCCGGCCAGAGCGCCGAAGACGTGGTCGGGTGCGATGTCCCTGCCGGCAAAATAAACTGTCGCGGCAACTCCGGTAAGACACCACGGAATGGTGCAGAGGCGTTTGAGGAGCATCCCGCCCATAAAACCGACCTGCCCGTCGAGCTCGGTTTTACCGGCGGCGCAGTTACCGAGGATATGCGGCTGGGTCGCGATACCGACCAGGCCGTTGAACGCGAGGACCGCGATGTAGAAGATGCCGATGTCGGCGGCTTCAACGATGCTGAGGATTTTTGTGTCAGCGGCGGCCTGTCTTATGCCGTCGAGGCCCCCCACCGCGTTGAGCACCAGGGGCAGCAAAAGGAACGAGAAGACAACGGTGAGGATGCCCTGGAGAAAGTCGGTGATAATGGCGGCGGCAAGACCGCCGGCGACGCCGTAGAAAACGAACATCACCGTCATTATTGCGATGATGAGGTTCGGGTGGAGCAGACCTCCGGTGGCTGAGGCGATGACGGCACCGGAGCCCTTGAGCATAAGGCCGATGCTGGCCACGAGGTTGAAAATCCCGACGACGGTGTACAGTATAGAGACGCTGCGGCTGAATCTTGCCTCGAAAATATCGGCCGTGGTGATGGCCCGGCAGCGTCTTAAGACCGGGGCGATGAGCCAGTAAAAGGGTGTGATGGGAAGATACAGCCACTGATACCAGATGCCCGACAGCCCGTTGGTAAAACTTTTGGCGGCGACGCCGACGGCCTGGTCGGAGTGCGTGCCGGCCCCGAAGGAAAAGAACAACATCATCACCTTGCCGAACCTGTGCGGCATGAAGAGGTCGGCGCTGCTTTTTATCTTCTTTGCCGTCCAGAATCCGATTGCGGTGATGATAACCAGGTAAAGAACCAGAACGCAGATGTCAGCGATATGCAATCCCACAAGTTATTCCACACCCGTACCAGCGGCTCGCGAGCATTATAGATGAAAGCAGGATACGGCAAAACCGAAAAACGCTCCCTGTACAGCAGGGCTGTGCCGATGCGCTTACACCGACCGTGTGAATATCCACGTACCTGCAATCCATGTCCCTAAGACACTGCCGAGATTCGCCAGCGCAACCACAAGCAGTATCTTCGTCACAGGATTTGTCCACCATCCCTTGACCGTATTAATCGCGTTCGGCAAATCCTCCATATCGCTGACCCTGGGTCGGCGCAGCCATGCCTGCACCAGACCGGCGACCCAGCCGGCGGCCATCAACGGATTTAAGCTTGTCAGAGGCGCCGCCAAAAACGCCGACAAAATCGTCAGCGGATGCCCCAGCGCCGCCGCCGCTCCAGCCGCTGAAAGCAGCCCGTTGACTAAAATCCAGATATAGATGTTCTCAATGGACCGGCCGGAGCCCTGCCTGAAAAAACCCAGAACGAATATCCCGATAATCGCCGCCGGGATGCCCCACTTCAACAGCGTCGGCCAGACGGTCCGCGGCGGCAGCTCCTGGAGCCAATCAATCGGCTCATCCCGCTCGATGTGCCTTTTTATTCCCTCGATATGCCCGGCCCCGACAACTGCAACTATTTTTTGTCCCCGCGCCCGCCTTATCTTCTGAGCTATGTAAATGTCACGCTCATCGATAAGACGTTTCTTTATCTCGGGGAATTTGCCCGTGAACTCCGCCATCACCGCTTCGAGCTGGTCTTTCTCCTTCAGTTTCTCGACCGTTTCCTCGTCAATCTCCTCGCCGGAAAAAATACCTACAGAAAGCCCGAACAGCAGCCGCAGCTTTGTCCAGAAGCCAAGATAACCATAAGTTCGCTTGAGCGTTATCTGGATGTCCCTGTCGGCAAGAACCAGCTCCGCCCCACGCTCCTGAGCCAGCCGAACCGCCTCCAACATCTCCGCCCCCGGCTTAACGCCCAGTTTTTCTCCTAATCGGCGATAAAAACTCGTCAGCATCAACTGCGCCAAAAGCAAAAGCGATTTGCCCTGCCGAACGATTTTGAAGATGTCCATCTTCTGCCAGTTGTCGCGCTGCGTAAGCGCCTGGTAGCGCGACTCGCAAAGCTCGACACAGACCGTATCCGGCTCGACCTGCTCTATCGTACGCCGGACGTCAAGGACGCTGTCCTTCGATACGTGAGCAGTCCCGACAAGATAGACATCCCCGCCTTGAAGGGCTATGTGCGTTACCTTTTCCGCCGAGCCGCCTGCCGAGCTTTCCATAAAATACCTTTCAAAAGTTATAAAGCGGAAAGGATACCAGAAAACCGCCGCCGGGCAAGGCGGAAATGACGACGGGCACATTCCTCACCTCGGACGGCCCTGCCGCCGCCGCCCGGACCGCACGCCACTAATAAAAAAACCCTGTGCGAAACACACAGGGTTTTTCTCTTACAAAAACACTTACACCCGAGCCGGCTAATCAAGCCGAGACGATTGACGATGCCGACAGATGCACACTCAACCCGGCAATGCCGAGCACTATCCCGACCCTCACCCCGCTCGGCTGACAAAACTGTTTGATGGTCTATGTGACCCCAAACTCCAGGCCGAAAATATCTTTGAGGGTCAAAAAGCGGTGGCTTACGTCATTGCCGGTTTCCTGCGGAACAGCCACAGAATTATACCCAGCGCAACCAGACCAACGAGTCCGTTATCGCCAAGGTTGCCCAGTAGCAGCGTCAGGTTGCCCACTATTCCGCCAAACCACGGAACGTTACTGCCGAACAAAATCTCAACTGCCACACCGAGTGCTATCAACAGCAACGCTATCTCGGTAACCTCCCCGACCCACTTTTTTGTTTCTTCCAGAAACTGCATCTTCGATTCTCCTAAACTAGACCATCAAAAACAGACATACCGAAATTACAAAACATACGACAATTCTACTCGGCTTAGCCCTTTGTTTTCTTTAATGTTTTTGCCAAAACCATTCGGTGTCACCCGCCACAGCCGTCGCGGATTTACCAACCCCAAAAACAATTGGTATCCCAAAAATGCCGTTATCAGTGCTGATACCACATTACTGCCGCGTTTCGCCGCCCCGCAGCCGGCACCGAAATCCCTCAGACCAAAAATCTATCGCCCCATCGCCATAGTCCGCTTGTCAGCCGTCGCTCTTTCAACTCCCTTTACCCCTCCTGCTCGACCCCACCCCGGCCATTTACACCACGGCGGCTATGCCCCCTTGAGCAGAGTCATCCCGTCACAAATGTAAAAATGGGCATTTTTTACTTGACGCACAATGTTAATATGGGGTATAATATAGCTATGTTAGCGGACGCATTGACATTCTTACTGCGGATTTGCCTTGTCGTCGTGATTTGGCTCGCCGTCTGGCGGCTAATCCAGCCGAGGACCCGCATGCTGCGAATTCTACGGGCCGCCCTGCTTGCCCTCGCTATGCTTGCAATCCTCGCCTTAGTCAAAATCACCACCGGCTGACTGCGGGCGGCTGCACCCTCATAAATAAGCATTTTGCCTTACTAGTTTAATCGGCAGCCGCAAATCCATAATACCATATCCCCTGTATCGAGATATATCTTCAAAAAATCCCGTCGCCTCCCGGATTCCGTATTGCCGCCGGTTTGCATAGAAAACCCGCGCCTCCGTGCTGAGGCACAAACCGGTTTTTTGCGGTTTTCCCCTGAGCCGTTCGGAGCTTTACAGCCGATATCATAACTGCTAATATATTACGGGTTTTATCGAACGTATTTGTGTGGAGCAGATTATGCCTGAAAAACGCCCCGAAGTCTCGGTCGTCGTCCCCCTGCTCAACGAGCAGGACAATATCAGGCCCCTTTACGAGCAAATCAGCGAGGCTCTGAAAAACAAATACGACTATGAAACCATATTCGTTGACGACGGCAGCACCGACGACAGCGTCAACATACTGAAACGGCTGCAGGAAACCGACCCGTCAATTCGAATCATCCGCTTCAGCAGGAACTTCGGCCAGACGGCGGCACTCAGCGCCGGCTTCGACCACGCCCGCGGCGACATCATCGTCGCCCTCGACGCAGACCTGCAGAACGACCCCGCCGACATCCCGGCTATGGTCGAAAAGCTCCACGAGGGTTACGACGTCGTCAGCGGCTGGCGGAAAAAAAGACACGACAACGCCTTAACCCGCCTTATCCCCTCGATTTGCGCCAACTTTTTCATCGCAAAAGTCACCGGCGTGGCGCTGCACGACTTCGGCTGTACCCTCAAGGCGTACCGCCGGGAGGTACTCGAACAGACAAAACTCTACGGCGAGATGCACCGGTTCATACCCGCACTGGCAAGCTGGAGCGGCGCAAAAATCTGTGAAATGGTCGTCAATCACCGCCCAAGAACCTCCGGCAAGGCCAAGTACGGCCTGGGCCGGGTGTGGAAAGTAATTCTCGATTTGATTACCGTCAAGTTTCTCGGCTCATACTCGACAAAGCCAATCTATATCTTCGGCGGACTGGGAATTCTAAGCGCCGCCGGCTCTGTCGCAACCGGGCTGGTCGTGCTGTATCAGAAAATTGCACATAACTTCTCGATGAACAGAAACCCGCTACTGACGCTTACCGTACTGCTTATTATGGCGACTCTGCAGTTCGTCCTGATGGGCCTGCTCGCCGAGATGCTCGTCCGCATATATCACGAATCGCAGAACCGGCCCACGTACGTCATAAGGCAAATCCTCGAACCGCCCGGCGAGCGAGAGGAAAAACAATGACTAAGGCCCCGCCAAGAAAAAATCCCCGTCACAGGCCAAAGAGCTTACCGCACCCAAAGCAAGACCACGCCGCCTCGGCCCTGCCTTTTGTTATCGTTTTTATCCTCGCCGCCATACCGTTCGCGATGGGCAAATACATCGAGTTCAATACCCCCGGGCCTTTTGACAGCGGCGCGTACGTTTATTCCGCCGAGCATATACTCACCGGTGCAAGAACAGGTATAGACGAAATACCCAGCGCACAACTGGGGACGCTACTGGTTAATATGCTCGGCGTGGCCCTGTTCGGATACAGCGAGACAGGCCCGGAAATCATCCAGGCCATAATGCAGGCGGCGGCGCTGTTTGCTATGTTCCTGGCGATGCGAAAACTCTACGGCACGCTCGCCGCCGGTGTGGGCGTCGTAGTCGCATCGCTGTATCTGTCCAGTCCGCTTATCGCCAAGTTCGGCAACGTCAAAGAGCAGTATATGATTGCCTGTATGGTGATCTCGGTAAGCTGCTTTGTGTTCTATCAGTTGGGAGGCCGCTGGCCGCTGGCCTTATTGGCCGGGGCATTCGCCGTCTGGGCGCCGCTGTTCAAGCCGACCGGCCTGTCGG
>CAZPDW010000070.1:6828-10769 GCA_964585535.1 uncultured Pirellulales bacterium | reverse complement strand
TGGCTCGCCGAGCTTGCTCGTATAAACTATAAATGGTACGTCAACCCGTTCATGCACCACGAGCCTAAACCGGACAAAATGGAAAAAGCACTGGCGAAAAGCCGTGATTATCTCCTGAAGTGCAGCCGACAAACCCCTGCCGCCTCGACTGGACCGCTGTGATACTGCTTACCTGGCTATCGAAACAGAAAGGAAGTGAAAAATGAATACCGAAAGCAACAATTCACAACTCAACCGTCGCCGGTTCCTTAAAAACGCCTCGACTGCCGCCGCCGCCTTTGCCGTCTTAGGAACATCGCGGGTAAGAGCCGGCGCAAACGACAAACTCGGCGTAGGTTTCATCGGCTGCGGCGGCCGAGCTAACAGCCACATGCAAACAGTCCACTGGTTAAAAAACGACGGCGGCGAAGCCGTTGACATTGTCGCTCACTGCGACGCCTATCGACCCAGAATGGAAAAGGCCGCCGACGGCTACGGCGGAAAGCAGTACACCAACCACCGCGATTTGCTCAAAGACCCGAACGTCGATGTCGTCTGCATCGCAACTCCCGACCACCAGCACGGCTACCAGGCTATCGACGCCGTCAAAGCGGGAAAGGACGTCTATTGCGAAAAACCCGTCACCCACTGGCGACAGTTCGATTTAACAAAACGCCTCGCCAAAGAAGTTAAGAAATCAAGCCGGGTCTTCCAGCTCGGCACCCAGGGTATGTCCGACTCCGCATGGCACCAGATGAAAAAACTCATTGACGACGGTCTCATCGGAAAGCCCATCCACGCCGAGTGCGGTTACTTCCGTGTCGGCGACTGGGGCGAACGCGGTATGCCAATCGACGATACCAACGCAAAACCCGGCAAAGACCTCGACTGGCAGGCGTTCCTCGGCGACTCACCCAAGCGAGACTTCAACGTCAGCAGATACTTCCGCTGGCGTATGTACGAAGACTACGCCGGCGGACCATCCACCGACCTCTTCCCGCACTCGCTCACTCCCGTCGCATATATGCTCGGCGTCAAGTTCCCCTCTATGGTCGCCGCTACAGGAGGAAAGTATCGCTACCGGGAACGCGAAATCCCCGATACCTTCAACATGCTCGTTGACTATCCCGAAGGAATCACCGTCGCAGTGCTCGGAACTCAGGGCAACAACTACGACCCTCGCGGCAAAAGAGGCGCCGGAAGCCGCATCCCCATAATCCGCGGCTGGGAAGGCACGCTCACCGTCGAGGGAAATCAGATTGTCTTCATCCCAATGGCCGAAGACTGGCTCGTCGAGGCCTCGAAGAAAAAACCGCAGCGCTTCAAAATCAACCACGGCGAAGACCAGGTCGAGTTCTGGCGTGATTTTCTAAAACGCTGCCGGGCGGGCAACCCGAAAACCCTCAGCCCGATGGACCTCGGATACTGCGTCCAGACCGCCTGCCAGATGGCTATGCTCGGCCTCAAAGCGGGAAAAATCGCAAAATTCGACTCCGAAAAAGAGCAAATTATTCTCTAAAAGAAAAATTCGCGACCTGAACTTACACCAACCGGCGCCAACGTCGCCGGTTGGTTTTTCTCTGCATAAAATTATCACTCGTTATGTCCAACCCCCGCCAAATACACTTCTCCTTCACGACAGAACCACTTTAGCCCATTTCATAACTGTCATTCCCGCAAAGCTTGTCCCCTCGCAGGCGGGAAGCGGGAATCCATTTCGTTAATACCTGTAATGCTGGAATTGGGTGTGACTGTCCCAGTTTACCCATCAGCTTTTTAATATTGACGGCGCATTTTGATTTGAAGCGCAACGCCTGGCTATTTTTATCAGCCCGCCTCTGGCGGGCTGGAGTTTATCGCAGCAGTAGCGGTAAGCTTTGGAAAGTAAAAAAGAATGCCCATTGCAGAGCTGCCTGGTCGCAACAAGGGTACGGATTTCCATCAAGTCAGCCAATGGCTGCTTGACAAAGTTGAGAAGTTGTTAAATAATCGTCCACGTAAATGTTTGAACTATCGGACACCGGCGGAGGACTTCCTGCACAGGAAGATGTGTTGTGCTTCAGGTTGAAATTTTCGGAATTATATAATTGCAAATTTTTACAATTTAACGAGGCCGAGGGGACTCGAACCCCTAACCTTCGGATCGACAGTCCGATGCTCTAACCAATTGAGCTACGGCCCCGTTACTATTTTCAAAGGCAGGTAATATACTGATGCAGCCATCGGTCTGTCAATTGTTTTTGTAGATAAAGTTTTCACAGACAACACTGCCTTCGAGCAATGCCCCGGCCGCACCGGAACGGCTGAACGAGGCATCATCGTCATTGAACTGTCATTGACTTCAGTCATCTTCTCGGCGTCCGCGAGCGTCTGGGCCTGACCGTCGGCGGTGATTTGGCCTGTTTCTCTTGGCCGGCCTGCAAAACCCTTATGGCCTTGTTCACGTTAGCCACCTTTAAGACACCGGTAGTTCTGCCGCCCCTGGCACCGGCGGTAACATAAGCATAAGAAATGTTTATGTGGTGCTTCGCCAGCTTCTCGACAACTGTCGCGAGTGCCCCGGCCTTGTTTGCCAGGTTCACGCACAAAACGTCTGTTTTGTTATACGGGGTATTGACCTGTGACAGCACCTGCTCGGTTTTTTCAGGCGATGCCGGAACCACCCTCAAAACGCCGTGCTCAACGGAATCCATCACGGTCATAGCCGTTATATTTATCTTAACCCTGGCAAACTCGCCGAGGATTTGCGCCAGAACTCCCGGCTTGTTCACCATAAAAATTGAAAACTGGCTCGCCACATACATACTCTGACCTCCCTGCAAAAATATAAATTAGCCCGACTCTGTCGGCTGGAGCGCTCTTTCCTTATCCGGAAAGAATTTAAATACCCGGTCGAGATTCGTAATCTTGAAAACCCTGTGTAACTGCGGATTTATCGAGCTTATCACGACCTCGCCATTGTGCTTCTCGAGCATTGCACGGACAGCCAGCAGCAGCCCCAGCACGTGTGAAGAAAAGAACTTAACTCCATCGAAGTCAAATACCATTCTCCTTGGGCGGTTCTGCTCGATGAATTTACCCAACTGTTCGGAAGTCGCCACAATGTCTTCTGTGTTGCTTATCGAACTCTTCGCGAAGCTTACGACAGAAACATCGCCTTCAGTTGTTATTTCACCGATAATGCTTTCACTCATATCGTATCCGATACTCCTGTGCTTCACAAAATTGGCTCAGGATTCCAATCAACGTAACATATTATTATTGTCTATTGCGCCCGGTTTATCAATCACCAATTTAGAAACAATCCCGATTTTTTTAGCATTTCCAGCAAGCGGCAAGGTGCTCGGCGCCTGTGCCTTTTAGCTCCAGGGGCGGCATTTTACGAAAGCACTCGCCTTCAGCCAGCGGGCATCTCGGGTTGAACGGGCAGCCGGTCGGCGGGTGCAATACGCTGGGCACCTCGCCTGCCAGCGCCCTTTTGCCACCCCGCTGTGGAACGTTCACTTTTGGTATCACCGACATCAAGCCGCGTGTGTAGGGGTGCAGGGGATTCGAGTACAACTGCTTCACGTTCGCCCGCTCGACTATCCTGCCTAAGTACATCACAGCGACGACATCGCACGCAAACTCGACCACCGCCAGGTCGTGCGCGATGAAAAGGTAAGTCAACCGGAACTGCCCCTGCAAATCCTTCAGCAGGTTCAGTATCTGCGACTGAATCGAGACATCCAGCGAGCTGACCGGCTCATCACAGATTACCAGCCGCGGCTCGAGTGCCAGCGCCCTTGCTATGCCAATCCGCTGACGCTGCCCGCCGCTGAACTCGTGGGGATAGCGGTTTATGTGGTCAGCCGAGAGTCCGACCTTCGACAATATCGCCGCCACCCTTTCGGCCAGTTCAGCCGCCTTGATATGCTTGTGGACCTTCAGGGGTTCGCCGATTATATTGCCCACCGTCATTC
>CAZPDW010000070.1:0-6818 GCA_964585535.1 uncultured Pirellulales bacterium | reverse complement strand
AGGCGAATGGGTCCTGAAAAACCAGACTTATATCTCCCCGAATATGCCTGCTCTGTTGTCGGTCGGCTTTTAGAACGTCAATTTTGTCAAACGTAACCCTCCCGCTCGTCGCAGGAACCAGCCGAACTATTGTCCTGGCAAGTGTTGTCTTGCCGCAGCCGCTCTCGCCGACCACGCCGAGGGTCTGGCCGGGGCGAACGCCGAAGCTTACGCCATCGACCGCCCTGACAAAACCAACCGTCCGGCGCAGCAGGCCACGCTTTACGGGAAAGTACGTCCGCAGGTCCTCAACCTCAAGCAAATAACCGTTTGTCTGTGTCATAGTTTGACCGTTGTTCCTTCAATTACTTTTTTTCGTAGCCCGGTGCATACCAGCACGCAACAAAACGCCCGGGCCGGACCTCCCTGAGCTGCGGCTCGATTGTACGGCAGCGTTTGTCATCGGCGCCCAACGGACAGCGAGGATGAAACTTGCACCCGGCGGGAAAATGCAGCGGGTCGGGAACCGTCCCGGGAATCGTATAAAGACGCTCGCCCTCGAAGCCCAGCCGGGGCACGGACTTTAGCAGACCCTCCGTGTACGGGTGCAGCGGCTCGGCGAAAAGAGTTTTGCAATCTCCCAGCTCGACGATGCGTGAGGCGTACATAATCGCAACCTCGTCGGCGCGTTCGGCCACAACCCCGAGGTCGTGTGTTATCAGCAGGATGCTCATACCATTGCGCTGCTGCAGCTCATCCAGCAAATCCAGTATCTGTGCCTGTATCGTCACATCCAGCGCGGTCGTCGGCTCATCTGCAATCAGCAGGGTCGGGTTGCAGCTCACCGCCATTGCAATCATCACCCGCTGGCGCATACCACCCGACATCTGATGAGGATACTCGATGGCCCGCTGCTGCGCATCGGCAATGCCGACTCTGCCGAGCATCTCGGTCGCAGCTGCCCACGCCTGGCTTTCGTTTTTGCTCTGGTGCAGCCGAATCGCCTCGACTATCTGCTGGCCCACCGTATATACCGGATTCAAACTTGTCATCGGCTCCTGGAATATCATCGCTATCCTGTCGCCTCGAATCTTCCGCATATACTTCTCGTCCAGCTCGAGCAGGTTGCGTCCTCGCAGAGTTATCCTGCCGGCCACAATCCTACCCGGCGGGTCTGGGATTAACCGCATTATCGACAGGGCCGTTACGCTCTTGCCGCATCCGCTTTCGCCGGCCAGTGCAAATGTCCGGCCGCTTCTAATCGCAAAGCTCACATCCTGCACCGCCCGCGCAACGCCGGCTTGCGTAAAGAAGCTTACGCTCAGGTCTTCTATGGATAGTAAGCGGTTGTCTTTACTCACGCCGACTCCCTCAAACGCGGGTCAATCGCATCTCTTAATGCCTCACCCACAAGATTATACGCCAACACGGTAAAGAAAATCGCCAGCCCGGGAAACAGCGTCAGCCACCACAGGAACCTGCCGGTCGTGCTCACACCCTGGCTGAGCATCTGCCCCCAGCTCGGCGTCGGCGGAGCAACGCCAAAGCCCAGAAAGCTAAGCGCCGCCTCGATAAATATCGCCCCGGCAATACCGAACGTGGCATTGACCAAGACCGGCGCGATACCGTTGGGCAGCATGTGTCTGAACAATATACTCCGCAGCGGCAGGCCTAATGAGACCGCCGCCTGGACAAAATCCTGGTTACGCAGCTTGAAAAACTCGGCCCGGATGAACCGCGCGTCACCCGTCCAGCTTGTGATGCCGATGATTATCATAATGTTTAGCAAGCTCCGTGGGAAAAACGCCACAATCGTGATAATCAAAAAGAATACCGGTATCGCCATCATTATTTCGACGATTCTCATACCGATGAAATCGACCTTGCCACCGAAATAACCGAGTATCGCCCCGACAAAAACACCGATGACAGTCGATATCCCCACCGCCACGAACCCGACCGAAAGCGATATCCTGCTTCCGTGAATCAGCCGGCACAGCACATCCGAGCCGACGTCGTCCGTCCCTAACCAGTGTTCCGTGCTCGGGGGCTGCTCGCGGGCCTTCAAATCCGTCCTGCCGTAGCCGTAAGGCACCGGCGCAAATATCGCACCCGTCGCCCTGCCCGAAGCAACCATCTGTTTGTAATCGGTGGCATCGAGCCGGCGGGGTATGAAAATATACAGCAGGATTATGCCTGTGAAAACTATCGAGACGCTTATTAGCATCTGTCGCCAGAACACAGACCCGCGAAAAGACGGGTCAACACGCCGGCGGTTTCGTCGAATCAGCAGCAACTGCACGACGGCAACTACAGCCGCTAAGAATACGCTGTAGTCGCTCGCACCCAGATTACGAAACAGCGGAAAGCACAGCCGGCCGTCGATACGTATCACAAAGGGTTTGTCGCCGGCGAGAAACGGCGCAAAAACGGCAACCAGAAACAGCAGCACAATAAACCCGAGCCAGAGCGCCGTGACCCTGTTCCTGACGAACTCACTCCAGACTAACTCGCCGTACGATACGCCCCACTGGGGCTTTTTGTGTTCCTGTCCTGCCATAATTCTAAACGGCACTTTCAAAAGTTATCCGCGGGTCAACCATCGCGTATGCAATATCGCCCAACAGCAGACCCGCTAAGTTCATCACACCGCCGATTGTCGCCACCGCCATTACCACGTTGTAATCACGTGTCGTTACCGCCTCGAACGCCAGAAAACCCATCCCCGGAATACTGAATATGCGCTCGATAATCACCGAGCCGCCTAACATCGCGGGCAGCAACGTGGCCATTATCGTGATAACCGGTATAATGCTGTTGCGAAATGCATGCCGGAATATCACCGCCCAATTCGAAAGTCCCTTCGCCCTTGCGGTCCTTACGTAGTCGGCCTGCAGGTTATCCAGCATTCCCGCGCGCACCTGCTTTGTCAGGTATGCAAAGCCGCTGTAGCTGAGGCAAATCACCGGCAGAACCAGGTGCCACAGCCGGTCCCACAGCCAGGGGAAAAACGCAAGCTCATCGGCATAATTGCTGCTCAGCCCGGCGGGCGGAAACCACTGCCTGAACGTAGGCCCGCAAAAATAACCTATCATCATCTGGCCGACCCACATAACCGGCAGCGACCACAGGACAAAAAGTACGACCGAGCTGGCCCTGTCGAAAAACCGCCGGTGACGAACCGCCGCCAATACCCCCATCGGCAGCGATACCGCATAGACTATCACAAAGGCAATAATGTTCAGCGTCAGCGTTATCGGCAGCCGTTCCTTAATCAAATCAATCACAGGCCGGTGATGCTTAATCGAATATCCAAAATCCAAAGCCGCCACGTGACGCAGCCAAATCAGGTATTGAATGGGCAGGGGCTTGTCCAGGCCGTGAAGTTTTCTCCTGGCCTCGATTACATTCGCCGCCCGTTCGGCGTCCAGCATCGCCCCGGGACCCATCGATAAGCTGAACGGGTCTCCCGGCGCCGCCCGGCTGATGGCAAAAACCATTATAGTAATGCCGAGCAGCGTCGGTATCATCAACAACAATCGTCTGATTATGTACGTCGTCATCCAATTTATCCCTGACAAGTCACGAGCGACGAGTCACGGTTCTACTTGTACTTCTGTCTTGCCTTCGGTACATACCATTCAAACTGTTCGAGGCCCAGTTTGTGAATTTTCACGTTCTCGAATCGCCTGTCAATCAAGGCCAGCGATGGCCTGGTTATCAGGAAGGTGTACGGCTGCTCGGCGTGAAGCAGGCGATGAAACTGATGGTACAGCTCATACCGCTTGTCGGCGTCGAGTGTGCGTCTGGCCTGGGCGATGAGCCGGTCGGCCTGCGGATTATTAAAGCCGATGAAGTTATTGCCTCTGCCCTTAGTCTGAGACGAGTGCCATATCTGGTAGGGGTCGCTTTCAATCGTCCCGCCCCAGGATAAAGTGGCGGCCTCGAATTTACGCTCGTTCAGCCGTTCTATAAAGATTGACCACTCAAGCGGGTCGGCGGTTAGCTCTATACCCACCTGTTCAGCCGAATCTTTCAGCAGCTTTGCAATACGCTCGACCGTCGTGCTGCCGGCCGGGTATGAGTATTTGAACCTGAACGCTGCACCGTCCCTGTCGCGAATCCCGTCGCCGTCGCTATCGACCCAGCCGGCCTCGTCGAGGAGCTTTTTCGCCCGCTCGGGGTCGTAGGGCCAGGGTTTTACATTCGGGTCGTTTTGCCGGCCGAAAATGTAAAACGGCCCTGTCACTATCCGGCCGTAACCCTTCAGAAGGTTTTTGGCAATCGATTCGCGGTCGGTTATCAGCGTCATCGCTAAGCGGACCCGCCTGTCGGAAAAAAACGGCGTATTGAAATTCCACGCAATAAACGCATATCCGCCGCTCGGCTGCCAGTAATCCAGAACGTAAAATTGTTTTTTGAAGTCCTCGTCGCCGCTGACATCGGCGAACTGCTCCGAACTCGGCTTCATAAAATCTATTTCCCCCGAGCGAAGCGACTGAAGAGCCGCCGTACTGTTCGTAATTATTTTGAAAACAAGCTTTTTTATCTTAGGTTTTTCCCCCCAGTAGTTCTCGTTGCGCCGCAGGACTATCTGCTGGCCAACGTCCCACTTCTCAAAAATGTAAGGCCCGCTGCCGATGGGATTCGAACGCCGCCTGTTAAACTCAGCCGGGTCGGTGAACTCGTAGATATGTTTCGGCATTACCTCGAATACGCCGACCGACTCGATTGTTTTCCAGTAAAGCTCGTTCAGAATGAACTTCACCGTCCGGTCGTCTATCTTTATTACCTTTCTGAAGTTTGCGTAGTAGTTGCGTATGTTGGCCGCGTCAACACCGGGATTTTTTATCGTCTCGTATGTAAATATCACGTCGTCGGCCGTAATCGGAACGCCGTCGGAAAACCAGATATTGTCTTTTAGCTTTACCGTTATCTCAAGCCCGTCCGCCGACCGGGTCGTACTCTCGGCAAGTACCGGCTCTAATTTCACATGGTCGGCCTCAAGGTCGTAGTAGAACAGCGTCTCGAAAATATTACGCATATAGACCGTTCGTCCTTCAAGACTGCCCTCCACCGAGATTGGATTCAGCGTCCTCGGCTCGCCGTTGAGATGATAGACGAGCCAGTCGCCGTCATCGCCCGGATACTGCTGCGAAGCCGAATTGCTGCTTCGAGTTGCCTGCTGCCGTCGGGTTGTTCGCAACTGACTGTCACTTTGCCATCTGTCGATAAGAGAATTAAGCCGCTCGTTCAGCCGGTCCGCCTGAATTATCGACAAAACCTGCAGCAGGATTACACAAGCCAGAAACAAAAAAACAAAAAACGTAAATATACCCGAGCGACCGTTCATATCTTATGCTCCAAATCCTGCATGCTCACGCCTGACTCAATCCGGCAAATAACAATATCCTTTTCCGTCATGCTATTTATACTTTTGCCTTTCCCTCGGCACGTACCACTCGAGATAATTCAGCCCGAGTCTATGAATCTTAACATTCTCGAATCGTTTATCAACCAAGCGGAACGTCGGCCTGGTGAACAAAAACGTATATGGCTGCTGCTCGTGCACAATCCTGTGAAACTTATGGCACAGCTCGTCCCGCTCAGCCGGGTCCATCGTCCGGCGTATCTTCTCCAGAAGCTCGTCGGCCTGCGCATTGTCAAAGCCGACGTAATTCGAGCCGCGATTGCCTATCTGCGACGAATGAAACAACTGGTAATCGTCCTCGACGATGTCCCCACCCCAGCCCATCACCATTGCCTCGAATTTTCTGTCGCTCAGTTTCGGCAAAAGCACCGACCACTCCATCGGCTCGGCGACCAGCACCACGCCAATTTTTGCAAAATCGTCCTTCAGCAGCTTCGCTAAGCGTTCGTACAATGCCGAGCCGGTCGAATATGTGAACCTGAACCGAAACGCCGTGCCGTCCTTGTCCCTCACCCCGTCACCGTCACTATCAACCCAGCCGGCCTCATCCAGCAGCCGGGCCGCCTTACGCAAATCGTATGGCCACGGCCTGATAGTCGAATCGTTCTGTGTCCCCTTGATATAATAAGGCCCCGTAATCAGCTCGCCGTATCCCTTCAGGAGTTTCGATACTATCTCTTTTCGGTTCACTGCGCATGTCATCGCTAACCGGACTCGCCTGTCGGAAAAAAAGGGCGTATCCTCATTCCAGCCCAGATAATAAAACGGCACACCCGGATTCCAGTATGATATGCAATTGAACCTGCTCGTGAACTGCTCATCGGCAACAAGGTCTGCGAACTGCTCCGGCTCGGGTATGGCAATATCCACCTGCCCCGAACGAAGCGCCTGAACCGCCGCCGCAGGGTTAGTGATAAACTTATAAATAACCTTCTTTATCTTCGGCTTCGGCCCCCAGTAGTGCTCGTTACGCCTCAGAACAATCTGCCGGCCGACGTCCCACTTCTCGAACACGTAAGGCCCGCTGCCGACCGGCTGTGAAACACGCCTGTTGAACTTAGTGGCATCGGTGTATGCGTAAACGTGCTTCGGATATATCCCGATGTCCCAGAACGACAGTATCTCCGGCGCCTTAAAAAAGGGTTGCTTCATATAAAACTTCACTACGCGCCCGTTTATCTTCTCGGCCCTGTCAACGTCGAGGTAGTAGTTTGAAATATCGGCCGCATCGACGTTCGGGTCCCGCAGCGTATTATACGTAAAAATCACGTCGTCGGCCGTCACGGCCAGCCCGTCCGAAAAGTATATGTCATCTCTGAGTGTGAAAGTTATTTCCAGCCCATCGTCGGAAATCTCGTAACTTTCGGCTAACAGCGGCTTGAGCCGCACCTCATCGAAATCATAGACC
>CAZPDW010000069.1:0-10790 GCA_964585535.1 uncultured Pirellulales bacterium | reverse complement strand
TTCCTTTGTGCGTATGCTGTTTGAGGATGTACCATTTGACGCCTGTGCTGAGCAGACCGGGAAGCATAAGTCCGTAGAGCGTCATAACCGAGCTTGCGGCGAATATTTTGCCGGTCGCCAGATCGCAGCGCTGCTTTTTCAGAATAAGACGCATTTTGACCGAGCGAACCCAGCAGGCCAGCACTGCAAGTGCCCAGACGATTATCAACAGAGAATAGTGTGCGTTCTCTATGCTCCGGGTTAGCTGACCCAGGTCGATTCTGCTAAAGACCAGGTACAACAGGGCTGTGGTTACGGAGAACCGCAGCAGCAGTTTAAGAACGCGTTTTGTTTTATTTTCCGGCACGAAAAGTTTTGCTCCGGGGCATTGATATATGCATCGTAATTTGAGTAACAGCCCGTTGATACGGCATCACGGTTTCATCCGAAGTATCCGAGTGCCCTCAATTTTTCCTTTATTTCTTCCTGTGCATCTTTGTCGGTTTTCTCATCGATAGATTTCGGCGGCTGTTTCTCGGGTTTCTCTGCGTGTTCAGGTTGTTCGAGCGATTTTGGTCCTTTGTCAATCACGAGCCAGGGCACTTCTCTGAGCGGTTTATCGTCGGAGCCGTCCCAGTGGGAGTAGGCGCCGCCTTCGCCTAACATTTCGCCGTGGTCGGCGGTTACGACAACCGTGCCCGACAAGCTCTCGATTAGCTCGGCGACGTGTCTTAGAACGATTTGCAGATTCTGTTTGTATGCTTTTCTCAGGCCTTGCGTGCCGTAAGCTCTTCTGACGGCATCCATGTGGCTCATAGGCGGCATCTTTAACAGCTTCCTTAACCTCCACAGGGACAGCTTGCCTCTAAGGCCGATGCGGTAGAGTATCTGCGCGATGATTCTCTGGGCTTTGTCGGCGAGTTTTGTTTTTTGTTTGCCCTGCTCGGCTTTTTTGAGGACCCTCTGGCCGATTGGTTCGGGCCTGTGCCAGGTCAGGTCGGCAAAATCATCGCTGAGGTACGGCTCGTGCGGCTGGAGGTAGTGAATAATTGCCCTTTTGCCGCTGTTGGCGTTTATGATTTCCCTGGCTCGTGCGGTTACCGTTCCGGGCAGTACGGTGTCTTTTTCGCTGTCCCAGTTGTCGCGCCAGAGGTCGTAGATTTTGTGGAAATGGGCTTTTGCAGAAAAGTCTCTGACGGGGGCCAGTGAGTTTATGTAAGGATTTGCGGAGATATAGATTATGTCGTCGTAATAACCGGGGAAAGACTTGCTGAGCCATTCGGGCGTTGACGTTGCAGGCGAGGACTTTTTCCGGAGTGTGCCGGAGAGGTACTGCTGCCAGATTTGTTCGAAATAATCATACCGGCAGGCGTCGAGAATTACCAGGTAGTCCCACTTTTGCTCCATTATCCGTATCGGCATTGTTTTAGCCGCCCTTCTGTCCAATAACAATAACGTTTCTGAGGAATGTAAGCTGCAATTTGTAGAGTTTATAAAGCAATCGGCTGTTGGGCGCGATGGCGTTGAAGAACCCGAAAGGCATAATCCCGGCGAGCGCGGAGGCAAGGCCGCAGGTAAATCCGGTCAGGTGGCCGCTCAGATAACGGCATTTGATGTTGCTGAATCCGGCGTTGAGCAGAAGCTGTTCGAGCCGACGGCGTGTGGTCACGTAGTTGTGCGAGAAGTCGCAGTTGAAGAAATTACGGCGCCAGTTGAGGTAATCGGGCGAACAAACTACAAATTTGCCACCTGGCCTTAAAACTTTGAATACCTGAGATGTTACATCCAGCGCATCTCGCATGCTGTTCAGATGCTCCATAACATTTATGATAACCGCGAGGTCAAAGTCCTTATCCACAGAAGGCAAAGGCGGCACAGTCGTCCTGATAACCTTTGCGCCCTTTTCTTCAAGGGCCCGGGCCATTGATTCATTTGCCTCGATTGCCTGGTATTCGATGCCGTGTTCCAGGCACAAATCGGCGAAGGCGCCTCTGCCGGGGCCTATTTCGAGTATGCTGGTGGCCTTGTGAGCTTGTGCGAATTTGAAAATTTTAGCTGCTGCGCCGCGGACCAGCTTCATCCCCACTTCTGTGGGCTTGCCCTGCGTGCTGTAGTGATTGAAGAAAGAATCGAGTTCTTTTTTGTTCTGTTCCATTTCGTGCACTCCGAATCGCCGAACCCGGCATGGATTCGATATATTATGAAGTATTTTGCTCAGTTTTATGTTCAGGTTGGTTCTTTGATTTGTCCGCAATTAAGGAAAGCTGGAAGGTATTATGAAATCTGAGCTTGTCCAGCAAAAATGCGGTAAGACCAAACTTTGCTGTGGCATAGCTGCTAATCTTAATACTGCAGGTGGATGAAAAGGTTGCCTCGATTTTGGGTAGGTCTATTGCATTTTCTCCGGTATGGTAGTCAGAGTAGCCACAGTCTCTGCGCAGGTATTTCAACCTGCCAAGGGCTATGAGCAGGATGTATCTAAGAGCATAAATGCAGAAATCCACTTTAAGCAAAAACCGAACTAATATCGGCTGCTTTGAAGGGGGCAGGGGCTCGTGCATTGCACAGATAACGCCCTTGTTGTTGAGCGCTTGGCAGAGCTGCTGCAGAGAGCTTATTGGGTGCGGCAAGTGGTGCAGGACGGAGTTCATTAAAATCAGTTCAAACTTAGTTTTGTTACCTGCCAGGAAACTGTCCAGGTCCGCAACGACGAATGTGGCACTGTGGTCAAAGCTCTTGGTTTTCTCCTTGAGAGTCGCTATCATATCTTCGGAGATGTCGAGGCAGGTAACATTGCCAAACCCCCTCGCGAACAATTTGAGCGTAAAGTTGCCGGTGCCACAACCTACTTCCAGAATTTTGCTGGTTCTGTTCAGCTTCGTCAGAAAGCGGTCAAGGATTTTATTGACTCTTCTCTGCTCGTGGAAGTTGAAGATTTCCGTGTGTATCCTGTCGTAGTACTTTGCCTCTTTTCTATGCTCTTCCACATTGGCAGCTAAGATTTTTCCTTCCAGGTCAGCTATGTTGCAGCTCCTTGTATATGCTTCGCAAAGCATTTGTGTAGTGGGCAAGAGAATATTTCTTTACGGTTTGCTCGGCAGTTTCCGTTATCTTCCGGCGCAGGAGTTCGTTTTTACTAAGCAGGTTTATCTTATTCACAAGATCCTCGACATTTCTGTTTTCAAACAGCAGGCCGTTTTCCCCGTTGGTCACTACTTCGGCCAGGCCGCCTGTATCCGAGGCAATTACCGGCACGCCGCACGCCTGCGCCTCAATTGCAACTATACCCATCGGCTCCCAGAGGGAGGGGATTACAAGGCAATCTAAAGAATTGTAGAATTTAACCATGTCTGAGACAAGGCCGATATATTCGACACAAGCTTCAACGTCGAGTTTCTTCATTAAAGGCAACAGTTTTTTTCTATCCGGTCCGTCTCCCGCAATTAGGAAATGAATTTGCGGTGCCGTATCTTTTAATAGTGAGGCGGCACGCAGCAGCTCCTCCCATCCCTTTCGTTTTATGAGTCTTCCGGCAAAGCCCACTACAAAGCTGTCTTTTTCTGCCGGTTTACTTGACCTGTCCTTACTGCTGCGCTGGAATCTTTGTACATCAACAAAGTTGTGCAGCACTACAATTTTTCCAGGGTCTATTCCTGCGTTTTCAATGAGCTTTTGTTTGGTTGCATGTGAAACTGCAATGAAGGTGTCAACGACATTCTTAAACAGTCTGAGCATAGGGTTGTAGCATCCTCGATTCTCGAAAACTCTTCCATGCTCATGGACAATGAGTTTTGTTTTTCGGCATAACGTTGTTTTGAGAAGAATGCCCAAAGCAGTCGCTTTTTCAAGATGACAGTGCAGGGTTTCGGCGCCGGTCGATTTGATAAGTTTCGCCGCCTGGAAAAAGGATTTGACGTCATACTTGTTTTGGGTATCAGCAATGCGAACGTTTTCGTTGTCAATCAGCATTTGATTCGGGGTGCTCCTCAAGGCATAGAGAGACATAGCTTCATCCCGGAAGGCCTCAAAAATCCCCTTTGCAATTATCTGGGCGCCGCCGAGTCCCAGGTGGTCTATTATCTGCAATACCTTGATTTTCATCTTATGTCAACGAGGGTTCTTTTTATGCTTTTCGGTTGTATTATTTATGCTTGGCCGTCGCTGTTGGCGTTTCGCTTCTTCTCGGCAACAACTATTATATTATACGAGATGTTCCTCAGTATCTTCCGATTGGTAAGGAATGATTCCAGTTTATATAGCGGCTTTGCGGGCAGGACGGTGAAGTTTGAGCGCCCCGGCAGCAGACCCATACCGTAGTAGTCTATTATATCGAGCGGGCTGTTTTTGAAGAGCTTTCTGATGGCGTGCAGCGATATTGTCCTGACGGTCAGGTTGGTGAGGCCGAGTGGCCGGTAAAGCTTGAGAGAGCGAATTGCGACAGCTAAGATTCCCATAAAGGAGAAGGTGTTGAGATGCAGGTCGAAGATGAACAGGCCGTCGTCTTTGAGGTACTTTGGTATTGCTTCGGTTACGGTCCGTCTTAAAGGTTCTTCGGCGTTTTTGTAGAATCTAAAGGCGGTTACTACGTCGAACTTGCGATGACAGAGTCGGCTGTCAACGTTATCTGAGGTGATATCGGTAACGATGAACTCGGCCTTGCTGCATTTTTCCCGTGCTGCTGCGACCATTTGCGCGGATACATCGACGGCGAGCGTTTCTTTGAAATTCCCTTCCAGCACACGTGTCCACCGGCCCGTGCCGCAGGCGAAGTCCATAACGGATTTTTGCGCCGAGCGTATTTGTTCGAAGAGCTTTTGCAGGACTTGCTTTTCCAGCTCGTATATCAGGCGGACATGTTTCGACCGGGTCAGCGTGTCGTAAGCTTCGGCGTCTTTGAATACATTGCGATAGTCTATGCTTTCTTTCATCTTATCAGGCAGTATATCAACTTTAGTATCATTGCGTCGAGTTTTTCGTTGTCGAGCTTCGAGAGTATGTGTTCGGCGCGGTGGAATCGCTGCATTGCCCTGAGATGCGCCCGGTCGAGGTTTTCTCCGTATCCATCGAGGAAGCCGTCCAGGATGCGAGTGAGCTTTCGATGCCTGAGCAGGAAATACAAAGGCCTTCGCACGAGCGCAAAGACCCTGGTGGTGTCAATGAATCTTGCAAGGTCGTAATATAGAGGGGCACTATAGTATATATTCTGGAAATCCACGAGATAGATGTCGTTGTTCTTATGCACAAGTATGTTCGAGGGTGTAAAATCCTTGAGCAGTATTCTGTAGCTGTCCCGCTCGAAGATACGAAGGTAACTGTTCAATTGTTCCGCGTCTGGGCCTTCGAGGAGTCTTTTGACGGCGGGGTGCTCGGTGATGTCGATTTTTTTTTCGGCGAGACGCCGGGTTGCGAGACAGTGATACTGATGGAGGCATTTGCCGACAAGTTTGAAAAGCTCGGCAGCGTTGCCGCTGTTTTTGAGCAGCATATCGAGGAGGTTGACGCCGTCGATGTACTCCATAAGGTAGGCCTTTTTGTCGGCAGTTTGGAGAAAGAGCGCGGGGATTTTGAAATCGAGCTTTTCTTTACTATCGTGCCAGCACTGATATATGGTTTTGTGGTTGAGGAACTCATGGTTTATATCTTTTCTCTTGGCCTTCTTCAGGACGTACTCTTTACCTGCCCTGACGCGGAACAGCAGCGAGCAGCTTGTTTCTCTGAGCAGAGAAATGCTGCTTATTCGCTCGTTCAACTGCTTTTCTATCTCGTCTCGGTACACGTTATGTTCTTGATGCCTGCCGGTATATTTCCACGTACTTGGCGACGATTTTGTCCCAGAGGAAGTTTTCGAGCAGTCTTGCATAGGATTTCTCAGAATACTCGCTGAGCAGCTTCTTGTCTCTGCCGAGAGTTACAAGTATCTCTCTTAGCTTATCGGAGTCCTCGAAGTCTATCAGGAAACCGCTGTCGCCTACGGTTTCAGGGCAGCCCGATACGTTTGTGGTTATCATCGCGCATTTTGCGGCCATCGCCTCAAGCAGAGCGATGCTGGCGTTTTCGCGAGATGAGGGCAGGACATAGATGGAAGCCCTCTCGTACAAGTCCATCAGTTGACGGGAGCCCTGCTCGAGCCAGCCGTGGAAGATGATTTTCGTCCTCGAGTTTTCCGCCAGCTCTTCGAGTTTTGTTCTGTAGGGGCCTTCGCCGGCTATGTGGACCTCGAAGGGCAGCTCGGCGTCTCGCACGGCTTTGATTAGTGTCTGGAAACCCTTTCGTTTGAGCAGTCTGCCGGTTGCAAGAATGATGTTCTCCTTCGGTTTCGCCATGTCCAGCTTGAAGTTATCAAGGTCGATGCCGTTTGGGACATGCCTGATGTCATAATGGCCGATGTTATTAAGTATAAGGTTTCGCAGATACCGCGATGGTGAGGTGAGCATTACGGCGTTTTTGCAGACGGCTTTGAGAATGGGTTTTGTGAATTTATGCTGCCATTGAAATCTATCAGGGTTAAAGCCGGGGACATCACTTCCGTGGGCTGTGACAATATAGGGGATTTTTGTGAGCTTGCCGACCAGCAGGGCCAACGGGCCGCCCGGGATAATGAAATGGCAGTGAATAATATCGTATTTGTTATTTTTTGCCAGCCGCAGCGTTTTGCCGATTGCACCGGGTAAATAAGTTGCCATTTCGTGTGTGTAGCAGATGTTAGGTCTTTTTCGTATCGCGGCAGTTCTGTATATTCTTACACCTTCAATTTCCTCGAATTTCGGGAGGTCGCCGTAGTGCATTGTGACCACATCGACGGCGTGACCCGTGCGGACGAGATGCTTACAGAGCTCCAGCGTCACAGGAGCGCCGCCGCCGCCAACCGGCGGGAATTCATGGTTCAGCATCAGTATTTTCAGTTTTGCCATATTCGGTACAGCTTTCGAGTGATGGGCCGTTCTCTGGTATGTATAAATCGGCCGGATAGACACAGGATTTTAGTCATGGTACGGCAATTATAGCAGTTTTGCAGGATATGCGCAATCTAAATCGCACATCGGTGGCGCCGGCAGGGCCGGTTTTGGTTTGACTGAGGTGGCCGGTTGATAGTATTTTAGGTTTGGATTTTGTTATTGGCCGTCACGAAGTTTTTGTAAGGGCGCCGGGGCGCTGCGAATATCAATGAAAGATAGGCACAATCACATTGCAGTAATCGGGGGCGGATTTACAGGCCTTGCCGCCGCGTACGAAATAGCCCGGCGGCGGGCTGCCCGGGTAACAGTTATCGAAGAGCAAGAGCAGCTCGGCGGTCTTGCCGGCAGCTTCGAGGCGGGCGGGGCGAAGCTGGAGAGGTTCTATCATCATTGTTTCAGGAGTGACCGGCACATAATCGAGCTTGCCGGGGAGCTGGGCTGCGGGGACCGGCTTGTGTGGAGCCGGAGCAGAACGGGCATATACCTCGGCGGCAAATTCTATAAATTGTCAACGCCTTTGGATGTTCTGCGTTTCGCGTCGCTTTCATTAGCGGACAGGATTCGACTCGGCTCGCTGGTTCTAAAGGCCAGACGGGTCAGGGACTACAGAGACCTCGAGTCCGTGACGGCTGAGCAGTGGCTGTTGAAGCTGTGCGGCAAAGAAGTCTATCGGGTTGTATGGGAGCCGCTTCTTCGGGGCAAGTTCGGCAGGTATGCGTCTGAGATTAGTGCGGTCTGGTTCTGGAACAAGATTATTCTTCGCGGGGGCAGTCGCGGCAGGGCAGGCGGCGAAGTGCTCGGGTACTACCGGGGCGGATTCGGCACATTGGCGGAGAAGCTGGCCGAGGCAATCAGGACCCTTGGCGGGACTGTGCGGACGGGCGTGAGGGTCGAACGGCTTGTGATAGAAAACGGCGGCGTCAGGGCGATTCAAACCACCGACGGTTTAGTCGAGGCAAAGATTGTTATTTCGACGGTGGCGCTGCCGATACTGGCCGGGCTGCTTGAGGGAGCTGCCGACGATGAGTACCTTGCCGGGCTTCGCCGGATTAGATATTTAGCCAATGTATGTCTGGTGCTGGAGCTGTCCGAGGGCCTGTCGGATATCTACTGGCTCAATGTCAACGACCCGGAGTTTCCTTTCGTCGGTTTAATCGAGCACACGAATTTTCAGCCCGCAGAGCTTTACGCCGGCGAGCATATTGTTTATCTGTCGAAATATCTCGAGCCGGATGCCGAGCTGAATCGAATGAGTGACGAGCAGATTTATGAGTATTCGCTGCCTCACATAAAGCGGGTCTTTCCGAGTTTCGAACGGGGGTGGGTACATCGTTATCATATCTGGCGAAGCCGGTATGCTCAGCCGGTGGTGGAGTGTCGCTACAGCGGGCTTATCCCTTCACACAAAAGTCCCATCAAGGGCCTCTATATTGCGTCAATGGCGCAGATTTATCCGGAGGACAGGGGCATCAATTACGCCATAGCCCGGGGTCGCGATATAGCTCGGCTTCTGCCGGGCGCTCTCGGGCGATAAGTAACGGGCGGTTATTTTTCACTGCGGCTTTTGACTTTGAACAATACTACGGCTCGGTTTGCGCTGGTGGTTTCCGTTTCGGGGTCCATTGCGAAGAAGCCGAGGTCCAGCCGGAGGAAACTCGGGCTGTTCTCAAATTTTTTCACTATTTGCAGATTATTTCCACCGCCGGCGTTCATTTCGGCATACAGCAGCAGTTCCTGCATCGAAGGGGGCTGGTTGGGAAACCATTCTCGCGAGATGACAGGTTTTGTTGGCGGATGTTTTTTGAAGATTTCCAGATTCCTTTTTGTGACGATTATGTACTGGTCTTTTCCTGGCTCGGCCCGTCGGGGATAGGATTTGAACAGTGAAGGTGCAACCCACTCACCCGGAGCGGCCCAGTGTGGGGTCCTCGGCGCCCAGGTAACGCCGCTGCCCTTCGGGACGTTTGCCTGTATCCAGTTGCTGCACATAACCCGTGCATCGGGCTTCCAGAACGGGCTGGCGGCGATACAGGTGTACAGTGTGGCCAGTATTGTCACGATAACAAATACGACGATGCCTGCGAGTCTCAGATATTTTTTTTCACTGCCGAATACCTTATCGAAGAGCACGGCGGTAAGCATCAGCATCAGCATGAAAGGTATCAGGTGATGTCTTATCGGGGCGACGATGTTTCGCAGCAGGACCATCAGCCAGAGCAGCATCGTCAAAAGAAGAAAGTATCGCCGGCGAGTGGGTTTTACCAGTGCAAATATGACAGCGGCGATGCCTGCGAGCGTCAGGTATATACTGCCACACTGGTTGAAGGCGGTATATGTCCGGATGAGCCGCTTGTCGAGGCCCGCCTGGTCGGCGGTTACCGCACCGTGATGGCCTGTCTTGTGGTGAACCATTTCATATTCGAAGCCGGAGAGGACCTTTTGTGGAGCTATCTGTAAATCCGGCAAAAAGGCCAGAAATGCCAGCAGGGTCATACCGCCGATGATTGCGATTCGCTTTAGGTTGACTTCGATGAAGCGCCGCCAGTGCCCGAGTTTTCGCCGGGCGATAACGGTCAGGAACAGGGCCGTCGCTATGGGAATGGCCGCCAGAAGCAGAGTCCATTTCGAGGCGATTCCCCAGCCGCAAATCAGCCCTATGATGCAGCATCTGCCGGCTCTGAGAGTGGGCGATTGGTGCTCGGGGTCGATTTCAAACAAATCGCAACTGAGCCACATAACGAGCACAATGACCACTGAGCCGATGCTGTCAACGGTTCCATAGTGAGCCAGTATCACTGGTGATTTGGCTACGCTGATAAGCAGTGCGGCAAGTAGTGCCGCTCGGTTATTGAAGAGTTTTCGAACGAGTACGTAGCTGACAAGGACGGTTGCGGCAGAGGCCAGGGCGCTGAGGACCCGCAGGATAATCAGTATCTCGTTGTAACTGTACGGACCGAAGACGGGTTTAAGTGCATAGAGCGAATATCCGACGAGTCTTATAGCGCCGCAGCCGGGCCAGTTGTAACGATAGATAAGCCCCGCCTGTGCGTCATTAGCTAAAGCCATAACCGGATTTGCAAGGTTCCATTCGTCTGGGTGATGGTTAATCGGCTCGGCCCGCCATATACCGGCCAGCCGCAGAAAAAGGGCCAGCAGAAGTATCAAGCTGAGGTATAACCACGGGGGGATTCTCCGCTTGTCTGTTTGCCCTCTGGTTTTCTCACTCATTTTTTGGCCTTTGAGGTTGCAACGCCGGGGCTGCTGCATTTTCTCTTTTTTTCCTTCCGGGAACCCGGGTAGAACCTAGGCAGTATAAACAAATGGCGCGGCTGTGTAAACACGCAAAGCCGCGCCATCGGTTCACTATGCCGAAAGCATGGGAAATCACTGTTTTCTGCGTAAGACCAACGCGCCCAGGCCGAGTAGGAAAATCGTTGCAGGTTCGGGTATGACCCGACTGACCACAACCATCTCATCCGCTTCGAAGTATTCGGCGAGGTACATTGCTCCATCCGGCCCGAATGCCAGACCTCTTGAGAGCTCTAATGTCGTCGTTGCAAATTCTGTCGCCGCCCCGTCAGGCCCAACCCGCCACAGCGACCAGGGGTCATTTAGCTCCGGCTTACCAATAACAAACATCTCCAGGTCGAAAAGGCCATATTCATCGAATTTCAAGCCCAAAGCGGAAGCGATGTCCGGGGAAAATCCGGTCGCACTACCATCTGTAGTCAAAGAAAAAATTCCGCTCCAAGAAGAGCCGGTAAAGTTAGCGCTGGCAACGAACATGAGGTCGCCATAGGTTGTGCTGGGGGCGAATGCAATATCATAAGGTCCCCCGGATATCCCATACGGGAA
>CAZPDW010000068.1:0-10863 GCA_964585535.1 uncultured Pirellulales bacterium | reverse complement strand
AGCAGGTCGATACCGTAGCGCTCCAGCGCCTTGTATTTACCCTCCGGGCTCTGGTTGGTAACCTTCTCGCCGCCCCTGATGTCCCTGACGGCATTTTCAATCTGCTCAGCCGTGACGGAATTCAAACTCAAAACCTCCCTGGTATCACTTGCAACCGAGGCAAGCGACAGCAGCAGATGCTCTGCGCTGAGATACTCGTCGCCCATTTTGTCGGCACGGTTCTGAGCGTCCAGTACAATCTGGTTCAGGGCCGGCTCGGGCATAATCTGTCCCCCGCCTTTGCCTTGCGGCAGCCGGTTTAACTCGTTGTCGGTCATCTCACGCACACGCGCAACGTTAACGCCTATCTTTTTTAGTATCTCAACGCTTATGCCGTCATCGTCGTTGACCAGCGCACTCAGCAGGTGCAGCGGCGACAGAACGGTATGGGATTTCGCCATCGCAATCTGCTGAGCGGTCGCCAGCGCCTCCTGCGCCTTCAACGTAAACTTATCAAATTTCATCGTTTAACCCCTTTCGTTTGCACACTATCACACCGCTCAATATGCAAAAGCCGTGCCTGATTTTAATGGATTGAGTAAGTGCTTGCAAACAGAACAGTTATGAAAGTATTACGGCCTTGATAATATGCCAATCTGGCAGGGCGTTAATCTGCCACCCGCCAGGACGGTGCCGCAAGCTCGCCGACCTCCCAGCCGCTGCCGCAGTGATGGCACTTCTCCATATCATACCCACAAACTGCTCGGTGGATATGTTCGCCGCTATCAGCGAAAAACCAATCAGCCACCAGCTAAGCCCGCGACCGACCAAAAAGTAGTCTTCACCCGTCTTCTCGTACCCGGCTCATCAGGGCATTGCGGCATCAGCCTTCCTCACATACCCTCTGCGGTCTTCTCTTGCGGCGGCTCCCAGTACAGTTCCAAAAGCGTACCGGTTCTTAATTATTTCCCCCACCGCTATTGCTGCTTTTTCGCCGGTTTTGTGCCGAAGAGCCCCAGTGTTCCTTTTATTAGAGGCAGCGTCTCCGTTTTAATCTGCGGGTCGGAAGCGTCACCGGTAATATCGATGCGCACAACCGCCTGGCCAAGCCCTTCGGTCAGCGAGCCGAGGATAGAGGGACTGGCGGTCGCCAGCCGGTGTCCTCGCGCGGTGAGAGTCAGATTCACATTTCTATCAGACAAATCCATCCAGCCCGACCCGCTAAACGCAAGCGATTCGCCCGACAGGTCAAGTTCTCGAAAATAGACGCGGTTATTTTTGATGAAACAATCCACCAGCATCTTGTCGAAGGCGTAGTCCGTCGGCTCGGTCAGGTTCAGCACCCCGAGAAGCTTTGCCAGAAGCGACAGCCGGCCTACCTGCATATCCGTAATATCGAGCTGGCAGCGCCCTATATTGAGAAAGTTGTCGCTTAACCGGCCGATAATACTTACCGAACCGCTCATCCTGCCGGTCGTATAGGCGTCAACGGGCATCGGGTCGCTCTGTTTATCCGAAAGAAACTCCCTCAAGTCGGCCCCGGCAAAACCCGCTTCAAGGAGAAATCGCCCACCTGTACCGCCCCGTACCCCCATTTCGAGCCGGCCCGTCATTTTGCCGCCGTAGAAATTCGCCAGCAGATTTTTCGAAATCCATTCTCCCGAGCCCGCCTGGTAATCGAAAGACGCTTTTGCAGTCCTGAGCGTCTTGCCCGCGAGCTTGAAGTTCTCCGCCTCAAATCCGATATGCCCATCCCGCACACCAAGCCCCTCAGACGAGCCGCCCGGCGCGTTCGTATCGGCGCCATCGGCGCCTAATTGCAGCTCGCCCGTCAGCTTGATACTCGATGGAACCGTCATTCCCCGAATGTTATGGATAGCGCTTGCGGTAAGCCGGTCAAATTTTATCCGGTTCTCGCTTAGGTGAATTTTGCCCTTTATGTTCTCCAGAGGATACGGCAGGGCGTTGCAGTCGAAACTGTCCCCAAGACATTCCACGGTCAGCGTGTTGCCGGGACAATCGTCGCCGCCGGCCCTGTTCAGATTCGCCGTAAAACCAATCGTCCCCTTCGGCCTCAAGCTCGCCGACAGCTCCGCCAGCGGCCCGGGGAGCACTGAAAACAAATTCCTATCCAGTGCTAACTGCTCGCCGGTGACGGTCACGCAATAGCCGGGCCCGTTGGCGTCGGCGCCGGGCGTTAACTGTCCCGAAACTGACACCGTGCCCTGCCCGTATCGGCCTGTGAACTCCTCTATCTGTATCGAATCGGGCGTGATAACGGCCCTGGCTGTAACATCCGACAGCAACAGGCCAGATTGCCCGGCGCCCAAAAACGCCTGCTTGAATAAGACATCCGCTCTGTATGTCGTACCGGCATTATTCTCTTCCGGCGTAAATACCGCTATATTCGCGTCAAAAAGTCCCGACATCCCGAAGTGTTTGTAAAGCTCCTTCTGGTCCGCCGGCAGTGACTGTTCGAGCGTCGAATCGAGCGGAATATTCCTGCCCTTAATCAGAATATCACAGACGCCGGCCTTGCCCTGGGAACCGGTCACCGTACCGTTGATGCTTATCTTTCGCCCGTTTGTCTGCATAACAACATTCGAGAAAGTCATCCCATCCCTGTCAAAGAACAGAAAACCTCTCGCTCCATCAAGCGGATACGCAAACCCGGCGTATTTCCCGTCCGTCTCGAGCAGCTCAACCGCAATCGCACTACTCCTGTCGGTCGGCGACCGTCGGCTCAGAGAATAATTCAGGGCAACCCTGCCGCTCGGCGAAAATGCCGACCAGAACTCCTGTGATTCCGGTGCTAAGGCATTATAAAGGTCCTTGTCCAGAAGCATATTATCGCTCGTTATCTGAACCTCGTACTTGAGGTCGGGCCCGAAATCCGCACACCAGCCGCCGATATTTATCCCAACGTCACCGTGCCTGCCCTTTACATTATCGAATGTTACGCCGCTCTGCGTGAAATCCATCCGGCCGGTGATATGCTCCACCGGGTAAGGGAAATTTTTATCTGATGCCGCCCCATCCACGCAACGAACTCTGCCCGACAGCAAACTGTCGGCCAACCTGTCGTAATGGCCCGATGCCTGGAAATCCATATCCGCTCGGCCACTCGGCCGATACCTGATAAAAAAACTCTGCAGGCCGAACAATACTGGAAACTTCTGATATGCCGACTTGCTCTCGAAGGTAAACAGTCTCGAGCTCTTGTCCGGCAAACCGAACAGGTCTTTTATCTTCACCGTCAGCGAATAACTCTTCTCTTGCGTGTCATACCTCAGCCGTGCGTCAATTGTCTTGATTGTCCAGGGCCTGTCAAAGCCCGGCAAATCTCTGGATGAAATGTCCCCTCCAATTTCGATTCTCCCCGGCACCCACAATCCCACAATGCTGCTCTTTTCAAAACTCTGCTTCGGCGTCGTTGTTATGCTGAAACTGTAGCCGCCCAGCAGTTCGGGCGCAGGGCGAAAACTCGCCGATACAGAGTCCTGTGTCGCTATCCTCACCCTGCCCTGCGTAACGTTGCTGTACAGGACCTTGCCCTTCTCCAGCCACACCAACGGTATCTTGTACTTTCGGCTCGTCGCAGGCGGCAACCTTAACGCCGATACGTTCCACTCATCCCTGTCCAAATCGTGCTGGATATTAAGCTCGAAATCGCTTACCCATATCTCTTTCAGACGCGGCCTGAGCAAAAACACGCTGGCCAAGCTGAATTGTGCATGAACAGAACGTGCCCTTAGTATCGAATTGTCATACCTTTGTGAACGGTAGGGCCTTACCACAAGGCCCTTGATAAAGACCGACCCGTTCGGGTCGAAGCTTACCGATTTTGCCTCGATTTTTGTACTCGTCAACTCCGAGAGCTGCCCTATGGCTATCTTGGGCAAGGTATACCTGGCTGCTGCATACACCAGGCATAACATAATCGCCAGAACTGCGAACTCGAAAATCCAGCGAACGATATTTCTGCCGCTCCTGGTCCTGGCACAATGCTTTGAATCTGCCGGCATATTCTCATTACCACAGCTTTTTATTTTCTGAATTTGATTGCCTTGTCTGCAATATCTCTTCGACAATATGCCCCGTCGAACTTTATCCGGTCAACCGCCTCGTATGCCCTTGTCTTCGCATCGGCAATGCTCTTACCGAGAGCCGTCACGCCGAGCACCCTGCCGCCGTTCGTCACTAATTCTCCGTCCTTCACGGCGGTGCCGGCATGAAATACGACAACGTCCTCAAGCTCTTCTGCCCGCTCTATCCCCGTTATCACCCTGCCCTTCTCGTAATCGCCCGGATAGCCCCCCGACGCCATCACCACACATACCGCAGGCCGGCTGTCCCACTTTAATGTCACTTTATCCAGCGTCCCGTCGCACACATGCTCGCACACATCGAGCAAATCGCTCTTGAGCCGCATCAAAATCGGCTGTGTCTCCGGGTCGCCGAACCGAACGTTAAATTCCAGAACCCTCGGCCCGCCCGCCGTAATCATAAGACCGGCGTAAAACACCCCCCTGTAGGGCGTCCCGTTGCGATTCATCCCATCCACAATCGGAACAAGGATTTCGCGCTCAATCCGGCTCATAAGCTCGTCCGTCACCACCGGTGCGGGGCAATAAGCACCCATTCCGCCCGTGTTCGGCCCGGTGTCGCCGTCGCCTATCGGCTTGTGGTCCTGGCTCGACTCCATCACGTAAATGGTCCTCCCGTCCACAAACGCTAATATCGACGCCTCCTCGCCTATGAGCTTGTCCTCTACCACTATCCTCTCGCCAGCCGGGCCGAACAGCTTGTCCACCATTATCTTCTCCGCAGCCACTATCCCGTCCGACGGCTCGTCGCAGACAATCACCCCCTTACCCTTGGCCAGACCGGCCGCCTTGACCACAACCGCCTCGTCTCTGCTTGCAATATACGATTTCGCATCCTCGAACCTGTCGAAAATCCTGCCCTCCGCCGTCGAGACCGAGCACGACCGCATCATCTGCTTGGCAAAGGCCTTGTCGGCCTCTAACTTCGCCGCCCCTCCGCTCGGCCCGAACGCCTTTATGCCGGCCTCTGCGAACGAATCCACTATACCGTTTGCCAGCGGGTCCTCAGGCCCGACTATAACCAGCCCAACCTTGTTCTCCACGGCAAAACGCACTAATCTGTCCGTCTCATCTGCCTCGATGGGTACGTTGCGACCGCAGCCCGCCGTCCCGGGATTACCCGGAGCAATATAAAGTTTGTCTAATCGCTTCGACTGCGCCAGCTTCCACGCCAGCGCATGCTCTCGTCCGCCGCTTCCGATTAAAAGTACGTTCATTTCAGCTTCTCACATCACCTGTCTTTGTTCACTTTCCTACAAACCACCCGTTACCGGCCTTTGCCCATTGACAGACTAAAAAAGTGTAAAAAGAACAAGAAAATTGTTAGGATGGACAAGAAAAAATAGGGAGCCACCACCATTCTTTCGTTATTCACATTATTCACGCAGCTTTTGAGAAAGACCCTGAGTTCTACTCGTTTATCCGGACCATAGAAGCCTACAAAAAAGCTCTTGGGACAGATACAACCTTTCTTATTCCCGACGATTCGGACTTTTTCCAATATTTAAGTCCATCGGTAAAGGAATAATTTCTAATTGTTCCGCCAAAGACGGTTTTATTCGCTTTTTAGGGGAATCTCCAGAAGCTTCAAATCGAAGGTCAAATCTTTGCCTGCAAGAGGGTGGTTACCGTCCAGAGTGACGATTTGCTCTGAAACATCAACCACTCTAACCACCATGGGTTGGCCTTCTCGTTGCGGGACTTCGAACTTTTGACCCAGTTTTGGTTCAACGTCTTTGGGAAACTTGTCCCGGCCAACCTCTTCGACCAGTTCTTCTCGCCGCTGGCCGTATGCTTGTTCAGGGGGCACTTTGACCGTTTTAGATTCACCGACATTCATCCCTTCCACGGCGTTTTCAATGCCGGGGATTATTCTGCCTTCGCCGAGCTTAAATTCCAAGGGCTCTTTGTCGGCGGTATTAGCGAATACGCTGCCGTCCTCTAATTTCCCTGTGAAATTAATCTTAACGCTGTCGCCTGTTTTCGCTTGTGCCATCGTAAAAATCCTTCATTCAAAAAGTTAGCAATTGGCTTTTGGTAAAACTACCTTCCATAAAAACTTTACAGCTTATTTTCACACGTTTTTCCCTTTGCCGCACATCTGTTAGCCAAACTAAAGGAAAATCAGACTTGATGCAAGAAATTGCCGGCAAAAAAAACAAAAGTTTATTTACAATCGGCTCTTGGCACTGATAGATGCCGGTTGCCTGCTATGGATTATAAAGAAAAACTGTGGTAAGTAGGCATTTTCCGGCCGACCTGCGTGCCGGGGTCCGTGGAAAATGCGATAATCCTATCATCCGTCAGCCCCATTTGCTCAATCGCCTCGACTGCGCCAGCTTCCACGCCAGCGCATGCTCACGACCGCCGCTTCCGATTAAAAGTACGTTCATTTCAGCTTCTCGCATCACCTGTCCTTGTTCACTTTCGTACAAACCACCCGATACCACCATGCCATCCCGAGCCGGGTCGGGCATCCGGCTTACGTATAACAATAATGCATTGCAGCATCTTCTGTTACAGAAAATTCAATAAAATCAAGTTGAGAGCTTCAGGGCAGGTATCTCCATCCTGAGATGATTTTGTAACTTGTTTCTCAATGCCTTCGCAACCCGGGGAAATTGCTTTATAACATTTTTAGTCTGATTTTTGTCATTTTTCAAGTCATAGAGACAGGGTCCTTCGCCGGGCTTCTTGCCTATGATATGCTGAAAGTAATGCCAGTCGAGATTGTGGACAGCTCCGAATTTTTCAAAAACCGTATAGACATCATCGTGTATCGACGGAAGCTCGCCCGTTGCCAGCTTCCACATATCTTGCCCGTCCATATCCTTGTAATCGCTGATTCCCAGCAGTGCAAGGAATGTCGGCATAAAATCGACGGCGCTGACAATGCCGTCAACACCTTTGCCGGCAAAGCTTTTGTCGGGATGCCTTATAATCAGCGGGATATGGCTGACACAGCCGTTAAGAAGCTCCGGGCTTTTCTGAACGTACCCCTGCTCACCGAGGTGCGTGCCGTGGTCGGTGGAAAATACGATAACCGTATCATCCTTCAATCCCATTTGCTCAACCGCATCCAGAAGCCGGCCGATACAGTAATCGCTGAACGTTACCTCCGCTGCATAAAGGTCCCTGAGAACAGGCACATCCTCCGGCCGAATATCCTGCTTGTCTCCGCAGTTATGTTTGTTCTTCACACCATATCCGAATATATATCTTTCAAAGGGATATTTGTCGCGGTACATTTGCTGAAATCGCGGCGGTGCGTCCCACGGCTCGTGCGGGTCAAACATATCGAGCCACAACATAAACGGCTTGTTGTTGATATTTTGCTCGAGCCAGCATGTCGCAGCCCTGCAGGACTGTGCGCAGAAGTAATCCTGCTCGCCTTTTCTGTCCTGCGTGTTCATCAGATACTGGCGCATCGATTTGTCGTAATTTTCATTCCATAAATGTGATGGCATATGCCTTTTCGGGTCAAACCTTTCCTTCGGGCCGCTTCTCCATTTGTCGGTCTCCTGCCCGCGTATCCACTGCCACGAATCAAAAAAACGGTGAAAATTGTAACCCTCCTTGAAATAATGATAGGTATCGACAATAAAGCCGGTCGTAAAATGATGTTTGCTGAGAACCTCGGCAAAAGTAACATCGTCACGGCTCAATGGACGCCACATACCTTTTTTCGCATCACCGAGAACGCTCTTTCCGGTGTGATATACCCTTCGGGCCGGTATGGTGGGCAGGGCCTCTGTAGTTACGTCTGAGAACAATACGCCCTCGGAGGCGAGCTTATCAAGATTGGGCGTTTTTATACGTGTGCCGCCGTAACAGCAGAGATGGTCTGCCCGCCAGGTATCCGCAATGATTACAATCATATTAAGGCCGTTATGCCTTGATGTCCCGGCAATCCGGGGCGCCTGCCCTGCGGGCTCGGCGGGAATTTTTGCTTTCGCAACCGACCTCTTTGAACCGCCGGCGGTCATCCCCGTCGAACCTATCCCCAGTGCTATTGCCCCACTGATAAATTGCCGCCTGCCAAACAAATCCTTGTGTCTGGCCGGCATCCGCAAGGTTTTGTCTTCTTTCGCCTTCTCTTTTTTGCCCGCCATTTTCGTTCTCCTGTTCACAATTTGTATCCATTCGGTACGTCTGCTATTTCAGCCCTAATGTTTCATCGAGTCCGAAGATGATATTCATATTCTGAATCGCCTGGCCGGAGGCGCCCTTGACGAGGTTGTCAATCGCAGAAAAACACACCACCATACCCTTTACGGCGGCTGCAAAGACCTGGCAGTAGTTCGTGCCCGCTACGTCCTTGACGCAGGGACTTGCCTGACAGAGCTGTACGAACGGTTCATCGGCATAGAAATCGGCGTACAGCTTCGAGAGTTGCTCATCGGTAATCGCGGCTTTCGGCTTACAATATACCGTCGATAAAATCCCCCTGTCGAAAGGCCCGACGTGCGGCTGAAACAGAACCTTTACGTCGGTTGCCGCAATGTCGCTCGCAATCTGCTCCATCTCCGGCAGGTGGCGGTGAGTGCCGATACCGTAGGCAAACAGATTTTCGTTCATATTCGGATAATGGAACTTGACCGACGGGTTCTTGCCGGCGCCCGAGGCGCCCGTTACGGCGTTGACGATGATGTCCGGCTCGATAAGCCCTTCTTTCAAAAGCGGTGCAGCCGCCAATACCGCCCCGGTAGGGAAACAGCCGGGATTGGCAACCAGGTCGGCGCCCTTGATAGTATCACGGAACAATTCCGGCAGACCAAAGGCCGCACGAGCCAGATTTTCGGTGTCCGTGTGGGGCACGTAGTATTTCTCATATACTGTGGCGTCTTTGAACCGGTAGTCGGCGCTGAAATCGATTACCTTCAAACCCATATCCAGCATCTTTGGCACAAAACCCATCGAGACCTTATGCGGCAGACAGCACAGCACGACGTCCGCAAGCGGCGCCAGCCTGTCGAAATCAAGCGGCTCAATCTCCAGCTCGCAGCGTCCTTTGAACCGGCTGAAAACCTCATTGACCCGGCCGCACTCTTCAGGCAGAGCGCTCAAATAAACAAGCTCGGCCTTCGGATGGCGCAGCAGTATCTCTATTGACTCCGCCCCCGTATAACCGCTGGCCCCTATTATCGCAACCTTAACCATCGTTTCTCCTTCGCATAAAAAAAGCCGTCGAGGTTGTCCCGGCGGCCATTGTAATAAACAAATAATCTTTTCGCAAACTACCGTTTCGAGAACTGGAATCTCTTTCGAGCGCCCGGCTGGCCTGGTTTTTTCCTCTCGACCATTCTCGGGTCGCGCGTCAGAAAGCCGCCTTCGCGCAGCATGTGCAGGAAAGTCTCATCGTAGTTTTTCAAGGCCCTGGCGATGCCAAGAACGGTCGCTCCTCTCTGGCCGGTTGTGCCGCCTCCCCTGACATTGACAAAGACATCGAAGCTTTTCTCGGCATCGGCCGCCTTGAGAGGCGCAACGACCGCCTTTCTGTCCCGTTCGCGATTGAAGTAGGCGTCAAGCTCCTTCTTGTTAATAAGCAGCTTGCCTTCGCCGGGCCTAATCCGAACGCGGGCGACCGATGTTTTTCTTCTTCCGGTTCCCCAGTAGAAGCCGCCCCTGTCGGGTCCTTTTTTTCTTTCCGTATCGCCGGCGGTCTTTGGCTCTGCAGCTTCCGGTCCGGCCGTTACGGCTACAGTCACATTATCAGTATCAGCCATAATTTCTCACTATTTTCTAAGACAGAACAATTTTTTCCGGCTGCTGGGCCTGGTGCTCGTGCTGCGGCCCACGATAAACCTTCAGCTTCTTCAGCATCTTTACGCCTAATTTGTTCTTGGGCAGCATTCGCCTGACGGCAAGCTCGACGACTTTTTCCGGCTTTTTCGCCATCATAGCCGCAAAGCTGACGTACTTATGCCCGCCTGGATGATACGTGTAGTGGTCGTATTGCTTCTGCTGGGCCTTTTTGCCCGTAAGGCGTATTTTTTCGGCATTTACTACAATAACGTAGTCGCCGGTATCCACGTGGGGCGTATATGTCGGCTTGGTCTTGCCCATCAGTATGGGCGCAATCTTCGCAGCCATCCTGCCCAAGACAGCGCCGTCGGCATCGACCAGCCACCATTTCTGCTCAACTTCGCCTGCTTTCGCCATAAAACTCTTCATAAAAACTCCTGCATAGAGCGGAAAGCCCTTTAGTCTAGCGAATCGAACATAGATGTCAAAACATTTCTGCAGGAAAAGTAAAAGAGTTTGCCGGAGGCGGGTCGGTTGAAAATTGGTCGGCGGTTTGAGGTTTGGGTAGAACCCCCGGCATGAAGCCGGGGGCTTGCGGCGGAAGATTGGGTTTGTTTTGGGTTTGAATTGGGTTGGCGGTTTGAGGTCTGGGTAGAACCCCCGGCATGAAGCCGGGGGCTTGCGGCGGTAAATTGGGTTTGAATTGGCTTCGTTTTGGGTTCGTTTTTCATTGTCCGAAGGGGTATAAAATTTTCGTAAGTCCTTTTGTTATATGGGTTTAAGTTCATTGTGGGCCTTGTGGAAATTGGGTTCGTTTTGCAAAAAAAGTATCTCGTCGTTCGTATATCGTATTTCCGCCGTAAGGCGTCCTGTGGAGTATCTCGTTTGTTGAGGGGTGCTATGGATGCGGCATTTTTTATGACCCCGGCCGCGCGGGGACGGAGCGGCCGAAATCCTAAACTCGAAATCCTCCATAAAGAGTCCCAAGGACTAAACAAATTCAAAATACGAATTACCAAAATACGAAACACAA
>CAZPDW010000067.1:0-11002 GCA_964585535.1 uncultured Pirellulales bacterium | reverse complement strand
GAATTCGACAGCCCTTACGTCCGCGCCTACTTCGACATCGGCAACTGCATTATCACCGGCTACGCCCAGCACTGGATCCGCATCCTCAAAAAACGCATCGTCAAACTCGATGTCAAGGGCTTCAAACGAGAAGGTTCCAGGTGGGTGAACCTGCTCGACGGCGACGTGAACTGGCCCGAAGTCCGCCGGGCGCTCGACGAAATCGGCTACACCGGCTGGATGACCGCAGAGCTTCGCGGCGGCGACGAAAAATATCTCACCGACCTCGCTGAGCGTATGGACCGCATCATCGCCATGTAGCGGCTTTGCCGGGGCTTGACATCGAGTGGTATAGGATTTATCCTCTTGATATGCTGCTGTGCGCGTTGCGGGCAGCTTAATTGGCGATATCTGTTCGATTTTTGAAAGGATCAATCCATGAAAACCCCATCCGGTAGAAAAACAAGCAATATCTCTCGCAGGGATTTCATCAAAACCTCCGCGGCGGCGGTATCGGCGGGGATACTGGCGAATGGGCCGAGCCTTTACGCGGCGGGTTCGGATACCATCAAAATCGCTCTTATCGGCTGCGGCGGACGCGGGACCGGCGCCGTCAGCAATTGCATACACGCCGCACCCAATGTCGAGCTTGTGGCGATGGCGGATATGTTCAAGGACCATATCGACAAGTCGCTGACGAACCTGCATGCCGGAGCCCAATACATTGACAAGGTCGCGCCCGAGAAAATCAAGGTTACGCCCGCAACGACCTTTCTCGGTTTCGACGCCTACAAAAAAGTGATGCAGACCGACGTGAACCTCGTCATTCTCACGACGCCGCCTCACTTTCGTCCGATTCATCTCAAGGCCGCCGTCGAGGCGGGCAAGAATGTCTTTATGGAAAAGCCGGTCGCCGTTGACCCGGTGGGCATCCGCTCGGTTATCGAATCGTCCGGGCTCGCTAAGCAAAAGGGCCTGGCAATCGTCGCCGGCACGCAGCGCCGCCATCAGAACCTCTACCTCGATATTATGAAGCGAATTCACGCCGGCGATATCGGCGATGTTGTCGCCGCCCAGTGCTACTGGATGCAGGGCTGGGTCAGGAACTGGGGCTTTTTCACCGCCCGCAAGCCCGGCTGGTCGGATATGGAATGGCAGCTTCGCAACTGGTACTACTTTACCTGGCTATCGGGCGACCACATCGTCGAGCAGCACGTCCACAACATCGACGTGGTCAACTGGGCCATCGGCGACCATCCGAAAAAGGCGCTCGGCACGGGAGGCCGGCAGACCCGCGTCGAGCCGGAGTTCGGCAATATCTACGACCACTTCGCCGTCGAATACGAGTACCCAAACGGCGCCCGCGTCCTGAGTATGGCCCGGCAAATCGAGGGCTGCGCAGGCCGGGTCTCGGAGCATATCACCGGCACCAAGGGCACCTGTTACGCCGACAGCTCAAACGGCTACATCACAGGCCCCAACAAATTCAAATACCAGGGCCCAACGCCTAATCCTTACGTCGTCGAGCACACCGACCTGATTAACGGTATCCGCAGCGGCAAACCCCTCAACGAGGGCAAACGAGTCGCCGAAAGCACCCTCACCGCCATTATGGGCAGAATGAGCGCCTATACCGGCAGAGAGCTGTCCTGGAACTGGGTTATGAACGCATCAAAACTCGATTTGAGCCCCGATAAATATGAGCTTGGCCCGATGCCCGTAGGGCCCGTCTCAATGCCCGGCAAAACGAAACTCATCTAACAGCGGTCAACCATATAAATGAGGTGACAATTGTGAAACGATGTGCAAACTTAATCATAGCTGCAACGGCGGTAATGCTGCTTGTCGCAGCGCCGGCAGTCGCGCAAAAGAACGATGCGCCGGTCGTACCAAAAAAGAAAATCGTCCTGTTCAACGGCAAAGACTTCACCGGCTGGAAGCTGTTTGTCAAGGAGCCCGACTTCGACCTCTCGAAGAACTGGAAGGTCAAGAACGGGATAGTTATGTGCGGGGGCCGGCCCAGCGGCTATATGCGAACGGTCAAGCCGTATGCCAACTACAAATTCCACGTGGAATGGCGCTGGGCCCAGAAACCCGGCAACAGCGGCGCCCTTGTCCATATGTCGGGACCCGATAATGTCTGGCCGAAAAGTATCGAATGCCAGATGCTCTCCGGCAACGCAGGGGACTTCTACGTCATAGAGGGCACCGAGTTCAAACAGCACGCCGACGCGACCGACAGGGTGAACGACCGAAACGTAAAGAAGCTCAAAGACAGCAGCGAAAAACCCATCGGCGAGTGGAACGTTTATGAAATCATCTGCAAAGATGACTGGATTGTCGTGCTCGTCAACGGCCAACTCCAGAACATCGCCACCGAATGCAACGTGACCGGCGGCAAAATCTGCCTTCAGAGCGAGGGTGTGCCCGTTGCCTTCCGCAACATATACATCGAACCGATTGAGTAAAACTCAAATTCGTGAAAGGAAAAGCAGATGAAACGAAGAGAAAAAATACCGTTGATTGTGCTGCTTGTCGCTGCGGTATCGGTCGCTGCGATGCTTGCCACAGCAGCGGCGCAGAATAAAGGCCCGATTGTCCCGAAGAAGAAAATCGTCCTGTTCAACGGAAAGGACTTCACCGGGTGGAAACTGTTTATCCCTGAAAAAGAAGGCGTTGACCCGAAGACCGTCTGGTCGATAAAAGACGGTGTTATTCGCTGTAAGGGAAAGCCCCACGGCTACATCCGCACCGAGGCCGACTACGCCGACTATATCATCCACGTCGAGTGGCGATGGCCTGAGGAGCCGACCAACAGCGGAGTGCTCCTGCACGTGCAGGGTAAAGACGCCGTCTGGCCCAGGATGATCGAATGCCAGCTCCAGTCGGGCAACGCAGGCGATTTCTGGCTCATCAAGGGTGTCCACATCGACGGCCATAGGAAACATACACAGGACTATTACAACGTCAAGAAACTCAAGCCCTCCAGCGAGAAACCCGCGGGCGAGTGGAACACATACGAAATAATCTGCAAGAACGGCACGATTGTTCCTATAGTCAACGGCGTGATACAGAATGTCGCCACAGGGGCCGAGCTGACATTCGGCAGTATATGTCTTCAGAGCGAGGGCTCGCCTATCGAGTTTCGCAACATTTACCTCGAACCGGCCGGAAAAAGCAAATAAGAACGCCGCATTTCGCCGGTTCGATATTTGGCTATATATGACCGCTCAGTTCAGTGATATATCGGATGTCCTCGATGATTTGCGACGGGGCAGGATGATTGTCCTGGTCGATGACGAGGACCGTGAAAACGAAGGGGACCTCGTCTGCGCCGCAGAGAAGACAACGGCCGAGGTCGTCAACTTTATGGCGAGGTTCGGCAGGGGTCTTATCTGCCTGCCTTTGACCGCCGAGAAATGCGATTCGCTTGCGCTCTACCCGCAGGCCGCGGACAACACCGCCCGCTTCGGCACGGCCTTCACCGTCAGCATCGACGCCGCCGAGGGTGTTACTACCGGCATAAGCGCCGCCGACAGGGCAAAGACCGTCCAGGTCGCAATCGCCGACGGTACAAAACCCGCCGACCTCGCCCGCCCGGGACACATCTTCCCGCTGCGTGCGCGTGCCGGTGGCGTCCTCGTCCGGGCGGGCCAGACCGAGGGTTCAGTTGACCTGATGCGCCTTGCAGAACTAAAACCCGCCGGTGTCATCTGCGAGATTATGAACGAAGACGGCTCGATGGCAAGGGTGCCGCAACTGCTCAAGTTCTGCGAGAAACACAATCTGAAAATAACCTCCATCGCAAAACTGATAGAATACCGCCTGCAGAGGGAAAGCCAGATAAAAAGAGTCGAGTCGGTTAATCTGCCGACCGACTACGGCGAGTTCAAGCTCATCGGCTACGACAGCATAACAAGCCCCGAGCCGCACCTGGCCCTGTGCAAGGGCGGTATCGGAGAGCTCGATGAGAACGGCAAGGTCATCGAGCACGACGAGCCGGTACTGGTCCGCGTCCACTCCGAGTGTATGACCGGAGATTTGTTCCATTCCCAGAGATGTGAGTGCGGCTACCAGCTCATCAACGCTATGAAGATGATTGAAAAACAGGGCAAAGGAGCCCTCATATATCTGCGACAGGAAGGAAGGGGCATAGGCCTGAAAAACAAGCTGCATGCCTATAAGCTCCAGGAGCAGGGCTTTGACACCGTCGATGCGAACCTGAAGCTCGGCTTTAACCCGGACAAACGCGATTATGGAATCGGCGCACAAATCCTCCGCGACTTAGGCGTGCGAAACATTCGCATACTTACGAACAATCCCAAGAAGATAAGCCGGCTCGAGGTCTATGGCATCAAGGTTGTCGAGCAGATACCGCTGAGGGCAAAACCCACAAAACACAATATCGATTACCTGCGAACAAAAAAATACCGCCTGGGCCACCTGCTCGACGATGACCTGTGAATGCAAACCGGCGGTCGAACCAGTCCGGTTCCGGCTGTTCGCCGGCTCAAGCCCGGCAGGCGCCAAAGAAACAACCTTTCGTCTTAAACAATCAGCCCGACCCGGGGCAGCTTCCAGTTGTGCATTTGAGAAGCCCGATGGCCGTTTATTTTAACGAAAGCGCAAAATCCAGCCGAAATAGGTTATATGAAAGCCACTGCCGCCATAATCGAAGCCGGCTTTGTCGTTTTAGTTGTGCTTTACGCCGGCTGCGGGTTTTCACCGCCAGCTGTCGAAATCCCACAGCAGGTCCAAGCTCCCGATGTGCCCGCCTGCGCCCGGTACGCCCCGGCCGCCATAGACATCCTGCCGCTTACCGGTTTTATCGCCGCCGGCCCATCCGGCGCCGATTCGGTGATAGAGGTATACGTTGCCCTGCTCGACGCCTTCGGCTCTCCGATAAAAGCGCCCGGCAGTTTTCGCTTCGAGCTATACGTTTGCGCCCAGCGCTCCGCCGAGCCAAAGGGAAAGAGAGTCACCATCTGGCCGGACGTGGACCTGACGGACCCCGTCAAAAACAACGATTACTGGCAGGATTTCTTCAGGGCTTACCGCTTCGAACTGCCCGTTGGCCAAAGCCAAAACCAGAGTTACATATTACAGGTAACCTGCGTGTGCTCGATGAGGCAACGCCTCTCGGCCGAGCTTGCCCTCATGCCCGACAGGTGATTTTGCCGGCAGGATGGGGTTTGACCTGAGCGCGGCTGGCGATATACCGGCTCATCGACCGATTTACTATTTTCAATTTACTATTGACTATTGCTGCACCAGTGATGTCAAATAGTGAATTGAGAAGTTGCCTATGCAAAAGAAAATAGTCAGAGCCATTTTCCCCGGGTCCTTTGACCCGATTACAAACGGGCACCTCGACGTCATCCAGAGGGCCGTCAAGCTTTTCGACGAGGTTATCGTGGCGGTCGGCAGGAGTCCTTTGAAGGACCAGCTCTTCAGCCCAGCCGAGCGGGTCGAGATGATTACCGAGCTGCTCAAAGATATGCCGCGAGTCTCTGTCGAAAGCTTCGAGGGGCTGACGGTCAAATATGCCGCTGCTAAGAAGGCCAACGTTATCCTGCGGGGCCTTCGCAGTTTGACCGACGTGCACTACGAGTTCGAGCTTGCAATGACAAATCGTTCCGTGGCGGGGATAGAAACGGTCTTCATTATGACGACCGAGCAGTACGGCTTTATCAGCTCCACCTTGATTCGTCAGATAGCTTCACTTGGGGGAGATATTTCAACTATGGTTCCGGCAAATGTGTATCGCCGGCTTCGGCAGCGTTTCCAGACGCCGGACGATTAGAAAAGGCCCGGATTGTATCGGCGCATTTGATACGATTTTTAGGATTTGGGGTATCGTGATGTTCACAGTCAGTATCGAAACAAGGTTCAGGGCATCGCACAGCATCGCCTTGCCCGACGGCTCGCAGGAGCCGCAGCACGAGCACGACTGGGCCATAGTCGCCGAGGTGGGTTCTGAACGGCTCAACGACGCGGGCGTGGTGATGGACTTTGCCCGGCTCAGGTCAATCCTGAGCGAAGTGGCGACAAAGCTCGATAACATTTCACTGGGCGAGCTCGATTATTTCCAGAGTCGAAGTCCGTCGGCTGAAAACGTGGCGATGTACGTGTATGAAAAAATCGAGCCAAAGCTGCCCGATGATGTGCGATTGGAGTCCGTCAGGGTCGGCGAGCAGGTCGGCTGCTGGGCGAAATACCGCAAAGACCGCCAGGAACCATAGCTTTTTCGGACCATAATCGCGGGTTGCGTCCGGCCCTCACCCGGCTTTGGGCGTTGTTGGAGCGGGCGTTTTTCGGCGAATCCTGCAAATAACCGAACGGCTCTGTAGAACAACCGAAAAATTGACGATTACTTAATTGGGATTATGATATAATACAGTTGATGTGAAACTCAGGCGAAAATTATGCGATGTGAGATTTGTCAAAACAGAGAAGCCACGATACACCTGACGGAAATAATCAATGGCGTTCGCACGGAGACGCACCTTTGTGAGCACTGCGCCGCCGAGCAGGGCATAGCCGTCAAGAGCCATATCCCAATCAACGAGCTTCTCAGCGGGCTGCTTTCGGTCCAGCCGAGCGACGAGGAGCTGGCCGGCTACTCCGCCGACGAGTTGTCCTGTCCGCACTGCGGCTTCACTTTGGAGCAGTTTCGCGAAAAGGCGGTGCTCGGCTGCCCTAATGACTATGAAGTGTTCGAGAAGTCGCTCCTGCCGCTCATCAAAAAGGCCCACGACGGCAAGAGTCACCACTGCGGCAAGGTCCCGTCGCGCGTCCCGGAAGATTCGAAAAAACAGTTACGGCTTGCGCAACTGCGGCGGCGCCTGGATGAGGCCGTCCGCAGCGAAGATTATGAGCTGGCGGCAAAGCTCCGCGACGAAATAGCTGAAAAACACTAAAACACTCTAAACAATACTCTGTCACTGCCGCGAGAGTTGTCCCTAAGGGATTTATCCCCAGGGGAGCGGGAATCTGCAAGCCCGGCAGCAGCGTTTTGTCAGAACGCCCGGAATAGCGAGTTGTTGTTATGAAACTCAACGAGATAAGCAGCAAACTAAATGACTGGTTCAGCGGCTCCGGGCCGATGTCCGATATCGTAATATCGTCCCGAATCCGCTTAGCGAGAAATCTCGCCGGCCATAAATTCCTCAGTAAATGCTCCAATTCCGAGAAGTCCGTAATACTTAAAAAACTAAAAGACGTCCTGATGTCGCTGGATTTGGGCGACAAGGTCTTCTACATCAGCGTCGATGAGGCGCCCGTCCTCGACAGACGATTCCTCGTCGAGCGCCATCTTATAAGCCGGCATCATGCGTTCGCCAGGGGGCCTCGAGGCGCCGTTATCGCCCGCAGGGAATCGTTCACGGCTATGATTAACGAGGAAGACCATCTTCGCCTTCAGGTGCTCAAGAGCGGCTGCCAGCTCTCGCAGTGCGCCGAGCAGATTAACCGGATTGACGATGCCATCGAGCAGAAACTGTCATACGCATTCAGCCCGCGTTACGGCTATTTGACGGCCTGCCCGACAAATCTCGGCACGGCGATACGCGTCTCGGTGATGCTTCATCTGCCGGCGTTAAAGATGACCGGCCAGATAGAAAAGTTTTTGAACGCGACTCGTGCGATGGGACTGGCTGTGCGCGGCCTGTTCGGTGAAGGGACCGAGGCCGCCGGCGATTTCTACCAGCTCTCAAACCAGGTCACCCTGGGCGTATCCGAAAAGCAAATTATCCGGCGATTTGAGCAGCAGGTCATTCCGGAGATAGTCGAATATGAAAATGCCGCCAGGGCCCAGCTGCTCTCGAAAGAGGAGCACTTGCTCGACGACAAAATTTCGCGGGCGATGGCGCTTCTGAAAAATGCGCATCTGATAAGCTCTCAGGAAGCCCTCTTTCTGCTCAGCCATTTGCGTCTCGGCCTCAATATGCACGAACGTCTCGGCGCATCCACTCCGGCAATAGACCGGCTCTGCTCGCTGACAGCCAGTGAGGGTAATCCGGACGAGAACGCCGGCCTTTCGATTGCAACGATAAACCGGCTCTTTATGCTGACCCTGCCGGCCCACCTCCAGCTTAACTACGGCAAAGAGCTTGATTCTGCGCACAGAGACGCTCTGAGAGCACAGATTATTCGCAAAACACTTAACGGATAATCATCACGGCTGCTGTTTTTTTGTAAGCCCTTAGGGCCTATCCGAATAATTCCTCTCGCTCTGTTATTGCGAGTCCCTTAGGGACGTGGCAATCTAACCCGCATATTTCATAGACTTTTCACATTTTTCGACGGACAAACAGAGGGGGTTTTGCTTCGGCGGACTATAAGTAAAACTAATAGAGGCGGGCGAAATCCGGAAAATTTTGGAGGGGGGAGCTGATTTTGGGCGAAAAATGCAGATTGGGTGTTAAGATGGGTAAGATATGCGGGTTATAGGGGCGAAAAATGGTGTAAAATTTGCGAAAATTTTGGGGAAACTTGTAGAAAGAGGGCGAAAACCGGGCATTTTGTTTGAAAAAACAGGTCAATTTTTGCGGCTGTAGTATAAGATTTGCTTATAGTAGCTGCGGTGGGAGTTATAGCGGATAGCGTATCGCGTACTGCCTATTGCGTACTGCGTACCGCGTATAGCGTTCAGGGGGTGGCGTTTTGGCGCCATTGTTGGGCCAGGAAGGGAAAAATCGGCTAAGTTGACGCTGGTGCTCAGGTTGAGGTCGCAGTTGTCGCACCAGGAGGGGTCTGAACAGGGATTTAGCCAGTGAGCGCACAGTATGGCTAAATCATCGGGATTGACGGCAGCATCGAGGTTGAAATCGGCCTTTTGCAGTGCGGTTATGTGATACAGCCAGTTGCCGGCGAAAATTGCGAAGTCGTTGAAATCTATGGTGCCGCCGAAGTCAAGGTTCGCACTTTCGGCCCGACTATATGGACCTGTCCGAGCAGTGGATAGTAAGCTGCTGCCCGTGGGCTTGGGCTGGAAAATTTTTCATTTTTTTCTTAACAAAGGGGCAACGGGTGGCGTAGATTGGGATTATGTAGCGCGATAAAGGAGGTGATAAAGGCGGTAAAAATGGCTTGTGGCGAGAATATGCCCATTTCCAGGAGCAAAAAGGACTTGAAAATTTTGTGTGTATGTGGTATAATGTTTTATGTATTTGAGGGTTTTATTGAAAGGGTAAAACGATGCGAGATGTAATTGTTTGGGTAGTGGGAGTAGTAGTATTGGGCCTGCTGGCTTTGCCGGCGCAGGCGACTCTGGTCGATTCAAATTCCATAATCCAGGACGGCATCGAATACTATTTTCAGACGGATAAATCGATCTACGATTTAGGCGAAAATGTTGAGATGCTGTACAGGGTAACCAACTTGGGTGATGAGTACATTCAATTTCATTTTGGAAATTCCTTAATGCATGACTTTGGCGTAACGGACATATCTACAATGCAGGAAATATGGCGATTAACGTATGTCGATACAAGTTGGGCAGCAAGAATACCAGATAGTTTCATACTTCAGCCCGGCCAGAGTCAAGAGTTCAATAGAATCTGGAATCAGACTACGGATTCGGGGACAACAGACCTTTCGGATGACATCCCCATTGGGACGGGGAACTACGAAGTAACGGGAATGTTATTTTACGGGTATACTCATGATGGAAGATATGAGGGACCATATTATGTTCCGGTTTCAGTCCAGATAGACATAATCCCGGAGCCGGCAACGGTTGTGCTACTTGCGGCGGGTGGGCTGTCTGTGTTTGGTCGTGTGGTGCGGGCGTAAGAAAATGCTTGATTTTTCGCTCGTGATATGTCATAATGATTTATATATCGAGGTTATTATTGAAAGGATAGGGAAATGCGAAATGTAACAATGGGGGTAGTGGGAGTAGTGCTATTGGGCCTGCTGGCTGTGCCGGCGCAGGCGACTTTAGTTGATTCAAATTCCATAATCCAGGACGGCATCGAGTACTACATGCAGACCGACGAATCTATTTATGATTTAGGCGAAAATGTCGAGATGCTGTACAGGGTAACCAACCTGGGCGATGAGGATGTGATGTTTTTATTCAACTGTGGCCCCGCCGATGACCGGTGTGATTATTTAGTGGATCAAAATGGAGAAAGAATATGGGACAACTTGCGGCGACCGCATACACGGGCTTTTTCATACTTTACTCTGAACGCTCTGGAATCCATGGAATTTACCCTCTCCTGGGACATGACGGACCTGGATGATAATCAGATTGTGCCCGGCTACTACGATATAACAGGTGTGTTAGGTAACTTAGATATAGACTATGCAGACAGATATGTTCCGGTATCCGTATATATTCAGGTAGTCCCTGAACCGGCAACACTGTTCTTAGTAGGGTCAGGTTTAGTAGGTGTGTTGTCTCGCAACCGAAGAAAGAAAAAATAATCATCAACATTTATGCCAATTATTGAGAAGGAAGGACAATGAGAAAGAAACTTATTAGTCATGGTGAATTCATTTCGGTAATATTACTTGTAATTTCGACTGTTGCAAGCCCGGTAAATGCCGCCGACGAAATCCTTCTTGGCTCAAGACGTTTTACACCGGACGAAGGAATAACCGCCACAACTAAGGCAAAGATAGACATAATCCCGGAGCCGGCAACGGTTGCGCTACTTGCAGCGGGTGGGTTATCTATATTTGGTCGTGCGGTGCGGGCGTAAGAAAATGCTTGATTTTTCGCTCGTGATATGTCATAATGATTTATATATCGAGGTTATTATTGAAAGGATAGGGAAATGCGAGTTTTAACAATGGGGGTAGTGGGAGTGGTAGTATTGGGCCTGCTGGCTGTGTCGGCCCAGGCGACTCTGATTGATTCAAATTCCATAATCCAGGACGGTATCGAATACTATTTTCAGACGGATAAACCAATCTATGATTTAGGCGAGAATGTCGAGATGATGTACAGGGTAACAAACCTGGGTGATGAGGATGTGAAGTTTTTATTCACCTGCGGCCCCGCCGATGACCG
>CAZPDW010000066.1:0-11096 GCA_964585535.1 uncultured Pirellulales bacterium | reverse complement strand
GACTGGTATCTCGAGTGGGTAAAGCCGCGGATGGCCGATGAGCAGGAAAGGCCGACTGCACAAAACGTGCTGGCGTTTGTTCTCGATGTGACACTTCGGCTGCTGCATCCGTTTGTGCCGTTTATTACCGAAGGGATATTCCAGAAGCTAAACGAGATTGCGCCGGCAAGGAAGCTGAAAGGTCTTGTCGAGAGCAAACAGGCCGAGGCATTAGCGATTGCCGAATGGCCGGGTCGTATCGACCGGTTGGTGGACGAGGATGCGGAAAAACAGATTTCAATAACGCAGGCCCCCATTCGAGCGGCAAGGGATATCAAAAATAAGTACAACATTCCTTTGTCGGCAAGGCCGGCATGCTCGGCAGACGTACCGGCCGATGCTGCGAAGATACTGAACGAAAACGCCGGGCTCATTTGCCGGATGGCCGGGGTCGGGGAATTCACAGCCGGTACCGGGACAGCGAAACCCGGCAATGCCGCTACTGTGATAGTGGGCGATATGCAAATCTATGTGCACGACGTGATTGACCCGCAGGCGGAACGGCAGCGGCTGGCCAAGCAAAAAGAGCGGATTGCCGGTTCGTTGAAAGGTGTCGAAGCGAAGTTAGCGAACGAGAATTTCGTAGCGAAGGCCAGGCCGGAGGTTGTCGCGCAGGCAAAAGAGCGGCTCGGCAAACTGAAGGAGCAGTTGGAGACCATCGAGAAGCATCTTGCGGAGCTGGGTAGCTGAAAAGGTAAGGGGATTCTGAGATGGACGTTGAAGTAGAGCTGTCACGCATAATAATCAACGAGTCATCCGACCAGCAGGTGATAGTTTTAAAAGAGCGTCACGGGCAACGGAGTTTCCCGATAGTTATCGGGATAGTCGAGATTTTCGCCATCGACCGCCGGCTGAAGGGTCTTACGCCGCCGCGTCCGATGACACACGATTTGTTAGACAGCGTAATCAAAGGGCTTGGCGCCAAAATAGAAAAGATAGTGATAAACGACCTGCGCAGTCACACCTTCTATGCGAAGATTCATCTTATGATGAACGGTCAGGTTGTGGAAATTGATTCTCGCCCTTCGGATGCGATAGCGCTTGGAGCGGCGTCAGGCGCGCCTATTTTTGTGGCGGAACACGTTCTTGATAGGGTTTGCGAGTAAAGATACTCGATGCGATGAGCAGGGCCACGGCGATACAAAGCATGCTGTCGGCGACGTTGAAGGCGGGCCAGTGTTTTCCGGGCCAATAGACAACGTCGATGAAATCACGGACAAACCCGTCGTTGAAGATTCGGTCGTAGAGGTTTCCGCAGACTCCTGCGGCGAATAAACCGAGAGCAATATGGACAAGCCGGCGTCTGCGTCCTCCGAGAAGAAAAAGGCCGACAACCACGAGCAGCGCAACGACCGAGACGGCAATCAGCAGGCCTCGTTGACCGGCCGCTATCCCGAAGGCCGCACCGTCATTTTTGTAGGCGACTAATCGGACAATGCCGTTCACGATTGAGACCGGCTCTGCGCCCGGTTCGCCCAGCCGGGCAAAGACAGCGAACTTGCTGGCCAAATCCAGGGCAAGACCCCCGGCGAACAGGGAGAAGAAAATAAGATGGGCCGAAAACGGCGGAAGGCTCACTTTGATTTTCGATTTTCGACTTTCGATTTTCGATTTAGCCCTTTGTCTTTGGCCTACTATCTGTGGTCTGTGGTCGAGTATCTGTCTATGAGCTTTAGCAGCCGGTCTCGGCGGGGCTGGTCGGGTTTTATTTCCAGGCAGCGCCGCCACTGCTCCACGGCCCGGGTCTTCAACGCATCGTCGCCGGCATTCAAAGCCCCGAGCATATAGGCAACCCCAAGGCCCCGGTACGCCTGCCAATCCTGGTCATTGAGCTCGATGGCTTTTTTGTAGTTTTCGACCGCCTTGTCCCCATCTTTGAGCTGCAGGTAGCAGTACCCGAGATACTGATAGGCGGTATTATTTTCCGGCTGCAATTGTATGACGGCGCCGAGCAGCTCCTTAGCCGGGGCATTCCGGTTTGTCCTCAGGTATGCGACGGCCAGCGACAGTATAATATCGGGACTGTCACTGTCAATTTCGAGAGCCCGTTTGTAAGAGGCGATTGAATGTTCATAATCTTTTTGAGAATCGTAGATACCGCCTAACAGTTGCTGCAACTCCACTGCGTTCGGGTCAATCTGCTCGGCCCGTTTGCCGTAAATAAGGGCGTCATTAAAGTCCTTCAACTCGTAATAGCACTTGGCGGCATCGAAATGCGCCTGTAGATGGTCCGGCCTAAGCTCACAGGCCCTTCGGTATGCATTGACGGCAAGAGTGAATTTTTTCATTGTTTTGTAAACCCGGCCGAGGGCAAAGTAATCCTTGAACGACCACGGATTAAGCCGGGCGGCGTCTTCGTAGGCGGCGGCACTTTTTTGGTAGTCATTGAGCTGTTCGTAAATCTCGCCGAGCAGCGAGTGTGCGAGCGAGAAACGGCTGTTGACCTTCACGGCCTGGTTTAGCTTTTCGACGGCCCCGTCGTTTTCGTTCAGCTCTTTTAGCATAACGGCATCGACGTAAAGCTCGACGGCCTGCTGTTTGGGCGCACAGCCGGGGGAGAACAACAGCGCAAAGCCAACCAGACACGCAGCAATTATAAGACGAGCGTCCCTGCTACCGGACATCCCTTTTTCCCCGTTCGTGAATAAGAGAAAGTTCTTACATATCTTCACAGACAGCAGTCATTTACATTCAGTGGAGCAATTATACCAAAGCGACCGAACCTGTCAAAAACTTTTGGGCCGGGCGGCATTTTTTTGAAGGGGTGGTTTTTGTAAATGTTTGACAGACCCACAACGGGCTCGTATCATATCCGGTAAATCTGGTCGTCCTGCAAGCCAAAGACGAGGCCGGCGCCTCGTCTCTATTGCTTTTTATGGAAAGGCGTGGTCTTGAAAATGGCAAAAAAAGTGACACTTGAACGCAAGCCGTTTGTGCTTATTATCCGTGACGGCTGGGGTTACAACCCGGATTCGGCGCAAGACGAATACAATTCGGCTAAACGTGCAACAACGGTCGTTGACGATATGCTGATGGCTGAGTACCCGAATTGCCTTATTCACACCAGCGGCGAATACGTGGGGCTGCCGGCCGGCACGATGGGCAACAGCGAGGTGGGCCATCAGAACATCGGTGCAGGCAGAATCGCCCCGCAGGAATCGGTCCGGATAAGCAGGGCGATTCGCGACGGCTCGTTTTTCGAGAACGACCAGTTCGGCAAAATGGTCGAGTTTATAAAACGGCGCAAAGGCCGGATGCACGTTATGGGACTCTGCAGCGACATCGGCGTACACTCGTTTTTGGAACATTTATATGCGCTTCTGGAGCTTGCCAAAAGAAACGGTATCGAGCGGGTCTTTATCCACGCTTTTATGGACGGTCGGGACTCACCGCCGGACAGCGGCGCCGGCTACATCGCCCAAATCGAGAAAAAGGCCGTCGAGATAGGGGCGGGCAAAATCGCATCGGTGACGGGCAGGTTCTATGCGATGGACCGTGACAGCAGATGGAACAGGGTCGAAAGGGCATACAACTGCCTCAGAACAGGCAAAGGACTCAGGGCGGCAAGCGCCGCCGAGGCGGTGGCCAACAGTTATGCAAGAGATGTGACAGACGAGTTCATCGAGCCGACCTGCATCGTCAACGAAGACAACGAGCCAATCGGGACAATAGCCGACGGCGACGGCGTGATATTTTTCAATTTCCGGGGCGACCGGCCCCGTGAGATTACAAGGGCGTTTGTCGATGCGGACTTCAAGGATTTCGCCAGGACGAGCAAACCCGACATATACTACGTCTGTCTGACCGAATACGACGCCACAATTGCCGCGCCGGTGGCATTTCCCAAACCGCCCAGGATGAAGAACATCCTTGGTGCGTACATCAGCTCGCTGGGCTTGAAGCAGTTTCGCTGCGCAGAGACGGAAAAGTACGCTCATGTTACCTTCTTTTTCAACGACTACACCGAAAAGCCGTTTGCCGGTGAGGACCGGCAGATTGTGCCCTCGCCCCGTGTGCGGACATACGACCTCAAGCCCGAGATGAGCGCATACGAGGTGACGGAGGTGGTGCTGGAACGGCTGGATTCGGGTAAGTACGATGCGATGGTAGTGAACTTTGCCAATCCCGATATGGTCGGGCACACCGGTATTCTCGAGGCGGCAATCAGGGCCGCCGAGGTGGTTGACGAATGTGTGGGCAGGGTTCTCGACAAGCTCAGGGCTATGGGCGGCGCAGCGATAGTGACGGCCGACCACGGCAACTTCGAGAAGATGATAGACGCTGCGCCCGACAAGCCGCATACCGCCCATACGACAGGTGATGTGCCTCTAATCATCTTCGACGAACGCTACAAGGGCCGAAAGCTGCGGCAGGGCGGGATATTGGCCGATATAGCCCCGACGCTGCTCGAAATGATGGGCCTGGCCCAGCCGGAGCAGATGACGGGAAAAAGTCTGCTTCAGGACTGAAGATGTGTGCGAAAAATGTAAAAGAGCTGCCGAATCGCCGGGCTACGTAGAGTAATCGGCTAATTGCCGGGTTCCCCGGAACCGGCGCAGGATGCTTCCTCTTGAACGTAGCGGCAAAGTCTGCGGGGCGGGAGAAAACGATGGGACAAATAATCGTCCTTGACCGGAATATGGTTAATATGATTGCGGCCGGCGAGGTCATCGAACGGCCGGCCAGCGTGGTCAAGGAGCTGATGGAAAACAGCATCGACGCCGGAGCGACTAATATAGCGGTCACGGCAGAGGACGGCGGCAGGAAACTGATGTCGGTTGCCGACAACGGCTGTGGTATGGACGCCGAGGATTTGGCGCGCGCCTTCGAGGCGCACACGACCAGCAAAATAAGGACGAGCGAGGACCTTCGCAGAATATCGACGCTCGGCTTCAGGGGCGAGGCCCTGGCGAGTATCGCCTCGGTCTCACAGGTGCGGGCGGTAAGCCGGGTGAGAGACGAGCTGGCGGCAAGTTCCATCGAGATTGACTGCGGCGAGAAGGGCGAGCTGTCCCCCTGCAGCGCCGATTACGGCGCGACAATCCAGGCCAGAGACCTGTTTTACAAGCTGCCTGCCCGGCGTAAATTCCTCAAGACCGCCAATACCGAGATGACCCATATCAGCGAGCAGTTCACGCGAATCGCACTCGCGCACGACGAGCTGGATATGACGCTGGTGCACAACGGCAGGCAGCTTTACCGGCTCGGCGCCGGCCGGGGCATACGCCCGCGTATAGCCGAGCTGTTCTCGGCAGAAATTTCCGAAGGGCTGCTTGAGACTGAAAGCGACGAGAAGGGACTGCACATATTTGCACTTCTCGGCCGGCCCGAAATCGCCAGGAGCAGCGGTAAATTACAATACGTGTTCCTCAACAGCCGATTCATTCGCGATAAATTCATCCTGCACGCAATCAAAGAGGCATACCGCGGCAGTATCGAGCCGAACAAATTTCCCGTTGTTTTTCTGTTCATCGAAATGCCCGCAGCCGATTACGACGTGAACGTCCATCCGACAAAAATGGAGGTTCGATTTTACAACGCGAATCTCGTTCACTCACAAATACTTGGATGTCTGCGTGAAAAGCTGTTGGCGACGAATCTCGATATCCCTGCGAAGCTGCCGGGCGTTCCGGCTGCGGCGACGAAGCCGGACGGGAAAATTGCCGATGCGATGGCCGAATTTTTCAAAAGGCATCGGCCCGACCAGGCGCAGCGGCGGCTCGAGTTCAGACCCGCAAAAGGCGCCGAACGACTGCCCGGGCGAATCGGGCATTTCCCCGGACGCATCGACGGCCCTGCGGCGCAGCGCAGCTTCATCCAGATACACGAGGCGTTCATAGTGGCCGAGGCCGACGATGGTTTTGTCATCATCGACCAGCACGCCCTGCACGAGCGAATAATGTACGAGGACCTGCACCGGCGCATACGGCAGGGTAAGCTCGAATCGCAGAAACTTTTGATACCGGCCGGCTTCCGGCTGACCGAAGCCCAGCTAAATGCGCTCGAGAATAACGCCGCCCTTATCGAGCAGCTTGGAATTGAGCTTACGGCCTTCGGCCCGAGGACGCAGGCAATCCAGGCATTTCCCAGCTTGTTAACCGGGGTCGAGCCGGTCGAGTTTGTCCGGGAGCTGCTGGATTTGCTCGGCGAAAGGGACGCGACAGCCGATGCGAATGGCCTGCTCGATAAGGTGCTGAATATGGCCGCCTGCAAGGCGGCAATCAAGGCCGGTCAAAAACTGTCGGACGGCGAAATCGAACAACTGCTCTCAGACAAAGAAGCAATCGAACATTCAAGCCGCTGTCCCCACGGCAGGCCCACCGCAATCAGGTTTACAATCAGCGAATTGGAAAGACAGTTCAAAAGAAAATGACCCGTGAGAAGCGCTGGACAATACCGATTATTGTAATCGTCTGTTTAGCCGGCGTTCTGGTTTTGTACCGGCATAGTGGAGCGGACAAGCCGGGCCGGTCTTTTTTGAAGCCGGCTGCCGTGGTTCGCCCTGAGCGGATTGTCTCGCTTGCTCCGAATCTGACCGAAATACTGTTTGCCCTCGGCCTTGGCGGCAAGGTCGTCGCCGTCTCAAACAACTGCGATTATCCCGCCGGGGCCGGCGAAAAAGCCAAGGTGGGGACATTCTGGCAGCCGAATACCGAGGCGATAATAGCGGCAAAGCCGGACTTGGTGGTCACGCTGTGGTTCGAGCAGCAAAAGGCGGTTGCGGATACGCTTGGCAGAATCGGGCTCAATGTGCTGACTTTCAGGATAGAGAAAATCCCTGAGCTTTACGCCGCGATCGAGAAAATCGGCCTGGCCGCCGGCTGCGAGCAGCGGGCCAAGCTGTTGAACGGCAACATCGCAGGCCGGTTGAATGCGCTTCGGGGAAAATTTGCCACAGAGAAGAAAGTAAGGGTTATGTGGGTAGTCCAGACCGAGCCGCTTCGCCTAGCCGGCAGAGATACGTTTATAAATCAGCTTATCGAGCTTACCGGCGGTGAAAACGCAATCGCCCCGACCATCCAGCAGTATCCGCCGGTGGGGACCGAGGAGCTTTTGACCTGCGGGGCGGAGGTTATAATCCAGTCTGCAATGGGCACAGCCGATACCGAACAGCAGCAGCGGGCGGCCGAGCACTTCTGGAGCAGATTTGCATCCCTGCCGGCGGTGAAAAGCAAGAGGGTTTACGTCGTCGCAGCCGATTGTGCGCTTCGGCTCGGGCCCAGAGTGCCCGAAGGAGCCGAGACCATTGCGCGTTATCTGCACCCGGATTTGACTGAATAGAAAAACCGGTAAGGCAAACAAATGACCGAGTTCCTGACAGCAAAGAACCTGACCGTCAAGATTATCATCTGCTTAGCGGTGCTTGCCGCCGTAATGGCCGGCTGCGCCTTAGTGGGCACGCAGAACATTTCGCTAAGAAATGTCTTCGCCGGGCCGGGTGCCGAAGCCGGTGCGAACATCGATTATGACATCTTCGTTCGCGTCCGGCTGCCGCGTGTAATACTTGCGGCGCTGGTGGGAGCGGCCCTGGCCGCCGCCGGAGTTGTGCTGCAGGCCATTCTGCGAAATCCGTTGGCCGACCCTTACATCCTCGGCATATCCAGCGGGGCGGGCCTCGGCGTTATCATCGCAGTCCTCTCGGGCGTTACGTGGGGATTTGCAGCGGGCTCACCGATAGCGGTATTCGCATTTGCCGGGGCGTTAGCGACCGTCTGGTTGGTCTGGGCAATCGGCTACTTTGCAGGCGGCTCGCGTGTAACGTGCCTGCTTCTGGCCGGCGTGGTGGTCAACGCCTTTTTCTCGGCGGTGATTATGTTTTTGACCTCGATAGCCAAAAGCGAACAGGTCTTTTCCACTATATTCTGGCTGATGGGCAACATAACAGAGAAAGATACGCCGGTATTGCTGGCCGGCGGGATTTCCATCGTCGCGGGTATAGCCGCACTGTTTGCCGTTTCCCACCGGCTGAATGTGCTGAGCATGGGAGAACAGCAGGCCAAAGACTTAGGCGTCGCCGCTTCACGAACCAGGGCCGTCGCCTTTGCTCTTGCAGCATTTATAACCGCAATCGCAGTCAGCTTGAGCGGCCTTATCGGATTCGTCGGACTAATCATCCCTCACGCCGTCCGGCTCGTGTTCGGGCCCGACCACAGGCAGCTTCTTCCGGTCAGCGCCATAATCGGTGCGGCCTTTCTCGTTATCGCAGATACCATCGCCCGCACAATCGTCGCACCCGCCCAATTGCCGGTCGGCGTTATAACGGCAATAGCGGGCGGGCCTTTCTTTTTGCTGCTGTTGGCCAAATACAGCAGAAAGGTGGGCTGGTTGAAATGAGCGGCATCATAGAAGTCGAAAACCTGTTCTTCGGTTACACGACAAAGGACACGATTCTCAAAGGCCTCAGCTTTGAACTGCTGCGGGGACGGTTTCTGGCGATAGCAGGGCCTAACGGCGCGGGCAAGACAACGCTGCTGAATCTGCTTTGCGGTTCTGTCAGGAGCAATGCCGGCTCGATAAGAATTGACGCAGAAGACGTCGGCTCGTATTCGGTAAAACAGCTTGCCAAAAAAGTTGCCGTCGTTCGGCAGGAGATTGTGCCTGTATTTGAGTTTTCGGTGGCAGAAGTCGTTTCGATGGCGAGAACCCCCTATTTAGGGACGTTCGGATTTGAAAGCGGCCCCGACAAAAAAATCATTGCAGAGGCAATGTCTGTAACCGACACACAGAGGTTCGCGTCCCGGCCGCTCGCTCAGCTCAGCGGCGGCGAGCGCCAGCGGGTCTTTATAGCAAGGGCGCTTGCCCAGGATACGCCCATCCTGCTGCTGGATGAGCCGACGAGCTTTCTCGATATGAAACATCAGGTCGGTATCTACGATTTGCTCAAAAAGATGCAGCTTGACAGGGGAAAGACAATCCTGGCCGTAACACACAATATCAATCTCGCTATGCAATACTGCGACGAGATTTTGCTGCTTGCCTCGGACGGCGGTTACAGCCACGGCCCGGTCGAAGAAGTCCTCAACACCGAGCTTATAGAGAAGGTATTCGCCGTCAGGACACTCACCGGCAAAACAGATGTCGGCACGTTCTTTCTGCCCCGCGGCAAATTTACCAAAAACAGCCGACGGACCGGTCCGGAAACGGCGGAAACCTGACGGCACCGCGCAGAATAACATTGCCGCCGTTTTTTTAACGGCGGTTCGTTACCCTGCTTACTCATTGGCCAGAGTTACAAAATCTATAAAATCCACTGAGCCGCTTCTGTCAAAGTCGCCGTCATCACACCAGTATGGCTCAGAGCAGCTATCCAGCCAGTGCGAAGTCAAAACTGCGAGGTCGTAGAAATCTACTTTGCAATCCCTCACTCCAGCGCCTTCAGCAGATGCAATATCCGCCCGTGGACAGGTTATGTCGCTCGTCATCCATATCTGGTATGTCCCGCCTGCCGGCTGATAATAACCATTGGCAACTCTTACGTAATACCTTCCGCTGTTTTGGCAAAACCAATCAATATGTTGTGTTTCCCAGTAATAAAGATCGTGCAGTTTTCGGCAGCCGTCACGATCACATAGGCTCATACACGCATAATCAGCAGTACCTCTGGTTAAATCAAGAGTATATGTAGCGCCCTTTACAGCATTGAAGGCGTACCAGTCAACATCCTCGGTATCAGCATCGATTCCACCGGATTGCCCGACATCCTTTTCAAGTATTGCAGGACACTTCAATACGATATCAACGCCGTCAACATGCGCATCTATCATAAATGCATTTATCGCAGATTGAATTGTAAATGCCTTCAACTCAAAAGGATTGCTAAAGCCGAACAAAGGAGTAAATGCCCTTACGTAACCGTCCCAGCCAAGACCTATTCCGTGTAAAGTATATGGGCCCGGCTCTGTAATCATCGTGCCGGCTACAACACTGCCTTGCGGGTCTTTGGGGTTGGTATAGGCTTGGACAAAAACGGGCTCGCCTTTATAGCCCTTATAAGTAACCGTACCGCTGATAGAACCTGTCTGTCCAATTTTAAGGTGCGTACGGTTTTGTTCACCGTCGTGGTAGTGCCCGCTTGAATCCCACCCCCCGCTGTTGACTGAAAAGAATCGTCCGGGCAGATAGTCTGGAATAACAAAAAATGGAATCTTAAACTTTACGGCATTCCCCTCCGCAGCGGCGCTGAAACTTGCAATGTATCGCCAATAGGTATAACCGGAACTGTCGAAATCCTTATAGTACAACGAGCCGGATGCCATACCGTACGAAGCGTCAATCGCAAAATGTAACGTTTTTGGCGTGGAAGTACTGCGTGGCGAATAGCTCATATACAAATTGTAATAGTGACTTGCATTATCAAGATTATCATAGAACGTTACGGCTCCGTAAAGATTATCGTAATCATAGCCCAAATATACATTTTTTATATCAATACCGTTTACATCGTTGAAGTCTTCTGCTCTTTCCGTATCGCCTCGAATGTCGGCCAAAACAAACTGGTCGTTCAGCCAGAAGCCCACAAAGCCGTTCGCATCCAATTGCCACGGATAAATTTCCGCCAGATAAAACAATCCGCCCGGCTGCAAATTGCACCAAACCCGCCAATCGTATTGCGTTGTATCCGGCATAATTCCACCTAAAGTTGCATCATCACCTAAGCCATTGCCTACCGTATTCGGCTCGGCCCCGTTCCATTCGTCCACCAAAGGCAGCAAATCCCTCGGATTGACCGGCTCAGGGTAACGAACAGAAGAACCAAAAACAGGATTAGGGTCAAATTCTCTCTCGTCAATGTCTGTTCCGACGAGCGTACCCGACAAATTATAGAGGGTTCCGCTTTGAGGCCCCCAGTATTCAAAGGTGCCGTTTGTTATAGTGTTGCCGTCATCAGTTACAATTCCATCAAAATATGCCCCTCCCCACTCACCAGGCACATTATAGTTCATTTCAATCGATATTTCCGAAGGTTTAGCTGTGATGGTTGCCGTCTTCATAGGCGATGTGTCTATCACAAACCATTTCAGCTCCCACGGAGAAGGGACACTGTTGGTGTCCGAAAA
>CAZPDW010000065.1:1413-11169 GCA_964585535.1 uncultured Pirellulales bacterium | reverse complement strand
TAACGTTGTTCAAAACATCCAGAATGCCGTCAACGGCCAAAAACGGCTCGGGTATTACTACCCTGCGATTGGCTGAATCGTCCAACGTTCGCTCGAGCCACTGCTCCGATGCCGTCATCGCCGGGCTTGTCGCCAAAGACAGCACCAACCGGCTAAGCGCAGTAACTCGCTCGCAGCGCATCGGGTTTCTTTTGTAGGCCATCGCCGATGAGCCGACCTGGCTTGTCTCGAAAGGTTCTTCGATTTCCTTCAGGTTCGCGAGAAGACGGACGTCGTTGCAGAGCTTGTGGGCGGACTGTGCGACCGAGGCGAGCGAATTGATAATCAGCGTATCGATTTTCCGCTGGTACGTCTGGCCCGTAACGGCGCAGATGTTCCTGAAGCCGAACGCCCCGGCGACGATTTTGTCCAGTCGCTTTACTTTATTATGGTCGCCGTCAAAAAGAGCTAAGTAGGATGCCTGTGTCCCCGTCGTGCCCTTGACGCCCCTGAACGGCAGCGTATCAAGGCGGTGCTCGATTTCCGCCAAGTCCATAACGAACTCGTAGCACCACAGCGCCGCCCTTTTGCCGACGGTGGTGGGCTGGGCCGGCTGAAAGTGTGTAAAACCGAGCGTCGGAGTCGAGCGGTACTTTTTTGCGAACCTGCCAAGGTTGTTTATCACCGCCGCCAACTTGCCCGCGATAATCCGCAGCCCCTCACGCATAATTATCAAATCCGCATTGTCGCCCACGTAGCAGCTCGTGGCGCCCAAGTGGATGATTGGCGCCGCCTTCGGAGCCGCCTCGGCGAAGGTGTGGATGTGTGCCACAACGTCGTGACGGAACTTCTTCTCGTACCGGGCGGCCTTTTTGAAATCGATATCGTCGAGGTGCCCGACCATCTCGTCGATTTGTGCCTGTGTGATTTTCAGACCGAGCTTCTTCTGCGCCCTTGCTAATTCCAGCCAGAGCCGGCGCCACGTGCCGAACTTCTTCTGCGCACCGAAAAGCTCGGACATTTCCCTCGACGCATTTCTTTCCACTAACGGACTTGTGTAAACCTGCCGGTTGTCAGCCATTTTTTTCCCTTCTTGCCTTTGCTATTTGAGTTTTGCTTTGCGCTGAGTAAGCAGTTGTTCGACTTCGTCAATGTCCTCTTTTGAGAGTATCCAGTCGCCGGCGCCGGCGGTCTCTTCGATTTGCGCCGGCCTTCTTGCACCGACAATGGCTGCGGTTACTTCTTTTCGGCGAAGCACCCACGCAATTGCGAGTTGTGCGAGCGTCCTGTCATTTCTTTCAGCGATGGGTTTCAGTTTCTCGACTAATTCGAGATTGACAGAGAACTGCGGCTGCTGGTACTCGACGCTTCTTCTGCGGTGGTCGTCGATGGCAAGGGCTGCAATCCTTTCCTGCGAGAATTTGCCCGTCAGGATGCCTCGCTGCATCGGGCTATAGACGACAATACCTATATTATTCTCTGCGCAGTAAGCGAACAGCTCATCCTCGGCGTCCCTGCGTATCATCGAATAAGGCGGCTGAAGCGATGCCACCGGCGCGATTCGCCCGATTCTCTTCAACTGCTCGACATTGTAATTCGATACGCCGATATACCTCACCTTGCCTTCTTTGCGCAGCTTATCCATCTCGGCCCAGGCGTCTTCGATTTGCTCGTCCGGCTCGGGCCAGTGCATCTGATACAGGTCGATGCAATCGATGCCGAGCCGTTTGAGACTATCTTCACATTCGGTGTGGATACTGGCGGGTTTGAGACAGCTTACCTTTTCTCTTTTCTCGTTCCAGAGCAGCCCGCACTTCGTTGCGACGATTGGCTTTTCGCTCGTCTGCTTGAGGGCCTTACCGACAAGCTCTTCGCTGTGCCCGCAGCCGTAGATGGCGGCGGTATCAATCCAGTTGACGCCCAAATCGAGCGCCTTTAATATCGCAGCTATCGCTTCATCGTCGTCCTGCGGCCCCCAGCCGAACTGCCACGGCCCGCCAATCGCCCAGGTGCCTAAGCCGATGCTCGTAAGCTCCAAATCCGTATTGCCCAACTTTGCCGTCCGCATAACAAAGCTCCCGAAGATTTACAATAAGTCCATAGGATATTGTGCTTCGGTATGTTTATCAATACTTTTGTGCACTCGCCGGCGGAATGGCCGGGCCGAATCCTTGAAATCGCCGAATGATGAGATTACAATGGCTGTACATACCCAAAAAGTATTTAGCCGATTGTTTTACAACTGATAATACGCTCTCAGGAAAACCTTAAAATGAAGGCATTATTTATCGGCGGCACCGGAGTAATCAGCACGGCGGTCTCAAAACTGGCTGTGGAAAGAGGAATCGAGCTTTACCTTTTCAATCGCGGGCGGGCAAGCGAATTTGTCGCAAAGGGCGCCAAGGTCATAAAAGGAGATATCCGCGATGTGAAAGCAGCCGGCAATACACTGAAAAAATACGAATTTGACGTCGTTGTTGACTGGGTCGCATTCACCGCCGACCACGTCGAGGCCGATATCGAGCTGTTCGCCGGCAGGACAGGCCAATACATATTCATTAGCTCGGCCTCGGCGTATCAAAAGCCGGCGACGGATTATTCTGTTACCGAATCGACACCGCTGGCAAACCCATTCTGGCAGTACTCGAGAGACAAAATCGCCTGCGAGGACCGGCTGACGGCTGAGTACCGCAGCAGCGGTTTCCCGGTTACGATAGTCCGGCCTTCACATACGTATGGCCTGACGCAGATACCCGCGGCGCTGAATAGCTGGCAAAGGCCCTGGACGATTATCGACCGTATGAGAAAAGGCAAAAAAGTAATTGTCCCCGGCGACGGCACTTCGCTGTGGACGCTAACACACAATACGGATTTTGCCGCCGGCTTTGTCGGCCTGATGGGCAATATCCGCGCAATCGGCCACGCCTTTCACATAACCAGCGACGAGGTCCTGAGCTGGAACCAGATATACGGCATTTTAGCCCGGTCTGCCGGCGTCGAAGCGAAGATTGTTCACATCCCCTCGGATTTCGTTGCAAGATTCGACACGGACGAGGGGGCAAACCTGCTCGGCGACAAGTCTTACAGTGCGGTCTTCGACAACAGCAAAATAAAACGCTTCGTCCCGGGCTTCGTTGCAAGGGTACCTTTTGCCGAGGGAGTTAAGCGCTCGATTGAATGGTTCGAGGCCGACAAAAGCCGGCAGCTTGTTGACGACCAGTACAATCAATTCCTCGATACCGTGCTCGATGCCTACGAAAAGCGGTAGAGATTTTATATGGTAATGACCCGCAAAGAAAGGATGCTGACAGCGATGACAGGCGGCATACCCGACCGTGTGCCCGCGTCGCCGGATACGAACTGGACGATACCCGTCCGGCTTCTGGGCGGGCCTTTCTGGAATGTGTATTACTATAACGACCCGCCTTTGTGGAAGGCGTATAATGACTGCGTGCGATATTTCGGCGTCGATGGCTTCAGCCATCACGGCGTCTATGACCTGCCCCCATATCCGGGTGCACAGTGGAATAAAGAGATTGTCGAGCAGACCGACCGGCACCTTATCGTTCGCACGACGATGCGATGTCCCGCCGGCGAGCTGACGCAGGAGGAGACGTTTCTCTACGGCGAGCCGCAGACACCTACAAAGAAGTTCATTACGGATTTCAGGGCACAGTACGATTGTCTCGAATATCTTTTCTTTGGCGATGTTGCCAATATACGCTTCGATACCTACAAGCAGATTCAGCAGGATATGGGCGACGACGGCGTGGTGGGCCTGTGCATACTGCTGCCGACGCTTCTGACGCAGTGGCGACAGCCCGTCGAGTCGGCATTTCTGGATTACTACGACCATCACGACCTGCTCGCAGATTTCATCGAGCGATGGACCGACCATCTTGTTGAGATTGCAGAAGCAATCATCGAACAGGATGTCCAGCCCGACTTCGTCTTCTTCCCGAATTCGGGCATGATTACGATGCAGTCCGAAGAGATTATGAAGGAGTTTTCTTTCCCCGCCCTGAAGAAGCTGACAGCAATGTTCAAAAAGGCCGGGGTGGTAACGTCGCTGCATAGCTGCGGTAAAGAGCGGGCGCTGGTGGAGCTGGCGGCGGAAACGGATTTGGATTGTATTGACCCGCTTGAGGTTCCACCGATGGGCGACTGCAATTTGCGTGAAATTAAACAGAAGTTCGGCAGTAAAATCGCGCTGAAGGGCAACCTGCATACGACAGAGGTGATGTTGCGAATGGATGCCGCAGGCGTGGAACGTGAGGCGAGAAAGTGCCTTGATGATGCAATGCAAGGCGGAGGATTCATTCTCTCAACCGGCGACCAGTGCGGACGCGATACACCGGATGAGAATATCTTCAAGCTGGTAGAGGTTTGCGAAAAATACGGTGTCTATTAAAGAATGGAGCGACCAATTATGAAAAGTACAAATCGTCGGACGTTTTTGAAAAGCTCCGCCTTGGGCGTTGCGGGCCTTGGGATGATACCTGCCCTGTCAGAAGCAACTGAGCCGGATGTGCATCGCTCGAGTGTCGCCGATGCAGGCAGGCCGTTGAATGTCATCTGGATTACCTGCGACGAGATGAACACAAAGGCGATGAGCGTTTACGGCAATCGCTTTACGTCGATGCCGGCCGCCGAACAGATGGCTCGCGAGGGCATCTCGTTCAGCCGGGCGTACGTCCAGATGCCAAAGTGCGTCCCCTCTCGATGCAGTATGATAGCAGGACGCTATCCGCACTGCGAGGGACACAGAACGCTTTCGGGCAGGAAACACTATATTCCGCACAGGAACGTCGCAAGAAACTGGGATTTTACGCTGCGGCGAACAGAGCCGAACCTGGTTACGTTTATGCGAAATCGCGGCTACAAAACGGCCCTGATTGGCAAGAACCACTTAGTTGACTGGAACCTGCACGAGGTTTGGTTCGACGCGACGAGCAAATGGGACAGCGCCGAGTGGGACAATCGCGGCGACCCGCATCTGGATGATGTCAGCGAGCAGCTCAAACGGGCGCATTTTAGGGGACATATTGCCGCCGATTACGATTACGACCGACACGCAGATTCGCTTGCCGCGAAATGGACAATCGAGTTTATTCGCGAAAACAAAGACAGGCCCTTCTTTGCGCTATTGGATATTGGTCTTCCTCATCCGTCATACGCGGAGTTCACAAAGATGCCCGCCTATAAGATACCGCTGAGCGATATACCGGCTCCTAAGTATCTGCCACTGGAAAAGGCGCCGAGCGTCGAAAAGGCCAAGCGGACAAGCTATGACCTCGAAGGGCTGAGCGACGACGAGCGGAAAAGAATTCGCCGGGCGTATTATACGATGTGTGAATTCGCCGACAGCAACGTCAAAAAGGTGATTGATGCGGTCGATGAGATGGGACTTTCCGACAGGACGCTGATTATCTACAGCGCCGACCACGGCGACTTCAACGCCTGGCGGAATATGTACGAGAAGTGGGATACGAGCTTCTACGAGGAAATTGTCAATGTCCCGCTGATTATGCGGCTGCCGGGGACGCTGCCGGCGGGCAGACGAATCGATAACCTTGTCGAGTTTGTCGATATCGTCCCGACGATTATGGAGCTTAAGGGCTGTAAGGTCCCACGATGGGTACAGGGCAAATCGCTGCTCGATTTGACACTCGGAAAAACCGACAGGCACAAGGACGCGGTCTTCAGCCAGGGCGGCGTTGAGAAGGATGCGACACTTCGACCCGCACCCTATGAGAACCCGCGAGGCGGTTTCAGTCCGAAGCAAAAAGTCTTGTGTGAGCATCCCGAGGCGATGATACGCTCGAAGATGATTCGCACCGACAGATACAAGTATATCTACCGGCTGGCCGGCGACTGCGAACTGTATGATTTGCAAACGGACCCGGATGAGCTCAAAAATCTCGCGTATGACCGGCAATATAAGGATTTGATGGCCGAACTGAAAGACAGGATGCTTCGATTCACCATCGAGAGCGAAACGAACCTGCCGGAAATAGACCGGCTGATGGCATAAGCAGAAGCGGTTTTTTTGAAAGGAATGGAATAATGAAGCGATTGTTTTGCGCCGCAGCGGTAGCGTGTATTTTGCTGACGGCCGGTTCGCTTGCGGCCTCAACGGTGGTAACTTATCCGGCGCCCGAAGGTGTGAAGGCAGCGGATGATTACAGGGTACAGGTGAATGGAAAAGATGTCTTTGTGTATTATAATCCCGTTGCTTCGATAGCAGCCTTTGACTTCGAGGGGCAGGTCGAGGTCGCGGTGACGCCGGCGCTCGACGCAAAGTGGATTGATATCAGGCCCAAGAGCCGACACATCAAACCGACGGTGAAAGACAATACGATTCGCTTCAAGCTCACCGAGCCGTGCAACCTCAGCATCGAGCTTAACGGCGAAATACTCAGGCATCCTCTGTTCCTCTTCGCAAACCCGCTCGAAAAAACCCCCCCGAAGAAAGGTGACGAAGCTGTCATCTATTTCGAGGCGGGTAAGGTACATAAGCCCGGCATTATCGACGTCAACGACGGCCAGACCGTCTATATCGCCGGCGGCGCCCTCGTCGAGGGAGCAATCTTTGCCGATGCCCAAAAGAATATCGAAATACGAGGCAGGGGCATTCTCGACGGAACGCGGTTGAGGGAAATTCGCGGCGACAGGCGGATACGGTTCGTACATCTGCAGAGCTGCAAAGACGTCGAGATTGAAGGAATAATCCTGTCGAACAGCACAACCTGGCAGGTCGCGCCCTACAACTGCGACAATGTCACCATAACCAACGTCAAAATTGTAAGTGACAACGGCGGAGACGACGGCATCGATGTTGTCAGCAGCCGGGACGTAACGATACGCCGGTGCTTTATCCACACAAAGGACGATTGTGTCGTGATAAAGGCCTGGGGCGATAGAAGGGGCTATCCCCGGTCGGGCCGGCGAATCTCGGGCCCTCCGGTCAAGAACGTTCTTGTCGAGGAATGTGTCCTCTGGAATTCGGCCTGGGGTAATGCTCTCGAGATCGGCTTCGAGCTGCGAACCGATTCCGTCGGCGATATCACCTTCAGGAACTGCGACGTGATTCACTGCGAGGACGGCGCAACCTTCAGTATTCACAACGGCGACTTCGCAACCGTCAGCAATGTAAGATTCGAGAATATCCGCATCGAGGATTCAAGGCAAAAACTGTTCGATTTGGCGATATTTCTGTCGCGGTACAGCCACGACCGACCCACGGATTCGGTTCAGCGAGAGAAACAGTATTTACACGGCGCTTGGGACGGCGTGCTTGAAGTCAAGCCCGCAGAGCGAGCCAGCTATGCGAAGGGCCGCGGACACATAAAAAACATCTACTTCAAAAATATCCAGATTGTCGATGGGCTGTTTCCATTCTCGATTTTCTGCGGATTCGATGATGAGCACAGTGTCGAAAATGTCACCATCGACGGACTGTACGTACACGGCAAAAGAATAACCAACGCCGAGGATGGCAAGTTCTACATAGAAAATGCTAAGGGTATCAGGTTTGTCGAGTGAGCCCTTTCAGGCGGTTATCGATAGACCAGGCCCGGGTATAAAATCATAAGGGCCAGACCCTGCATCGGAGGCAGGAGTACCCCGATGAGGTACCATGCCCCGACGAGGCCCATAACCCGAACTCCCGGCTGGGACAGGGCGGCCTGGTATTTTTCAGCGGCGCGGTCGCTCAAAAACAGCATCAGAACGCCGCTGCCGTCGAGCGGCGGAAGAGGGATGAGGTTAAAGACCAACAGAATCAGATTGAGCGAAAAGAAGATACTAACAGTAATTGCTGCAGAATTTGCCAGCGTGTTGGGCTCTGCCGTGGTGATGCGAGTGAAGGTGATTGACTCGGGTGCGCTGAATGAGCCAAGCTGCATCCCGAGACGGATCAGCAGGCCAGCGATAATCAACAAACCCAGGTTTGCCGCCGGCCCCGCTAAGGACATCCAGGCCGCCTTCTTCCTGTTGCACTGTGCCCAGTACGGGTCGTACGGTGCGCTTGCCCAGCCGAGCATCCAGCCGTTGAACACGAATGAGACAATGGGGACAATCACCATACCAAAGGGGCTTCTTTTGATGTGAGGGATTGGGTCCACCGTAACAAGGCCGTGGCGATGGGCGGTCGGGTCGCCTAACTTCTTCGCCGCCAGTCCGTGAGCGGCCTCGTGCAGAACGGTCGAGACAATAAACACCGCGTACCACAGCCCCCCGAGCACAAGAGTAATGTAGTCCATTGCAACTCCTGCCTAAACCGTAAATATACTTATGACCTCACAAGCTCTTTTGCCGCTGGCGGGCATCGACAACCTGCCCCGGCCGGGATTCACTTTTGGTGCAGCAGGTAATCCGCCCGTTCGGGAAATTGTTGAAGCACCGTCTCAAGATTAGCGGCTCGGAGCGTGAAGGTCTCTTCCTGCCGGATGATGATTTTCAGGATGTGCTTGCCTTCGTCGAAATAGATTTCTCTTTTGTGGTTTTGTCCGTCGAGCACATCGAGCGTAAGTGCATAGGCCGCCTTCGGGCCTGGGCCGCTCCTGCCGGCGTCGCTTTTTGACACGACCAGAGGCGCTATCGAGCCGTCGGTACGTATCATATCAAGCATAATCTGATTCTCACCGCCGTCGAGCATCTGAATCAGGACAACGTCAAGCAGAATATCCGGAACAGCGGCGGGGCCGGGCAGGTATTTTTTCTCTCTCGATACACCCCTGACGCCAAATTCTCTCACCGTTACCTCGCCGGAGGCGCGGCGACTTATCTCGGAGCCGCTTCTGCCGCTGCGGCCGCTGGTCTCGCTTTTCAGAAAGAACCCCTCGAATCTGTCGTCGCTTTTTAAGAATGTTGTATGTTCGCTCGCGGCCTTGCCGCGGATGTACTGATAACTTGCCGCCTGGATGTTCATTCCGCTGGCTGAGCCGGTGCCGGCCAGCACGTCGGTCGCAAAGCCGATAGTGCGCCCACGCGCATCGTTGATGAGAAAAAAAACCTGCGGGTCGTAATAGTAAGGCCAGCTCGATTGCAGAATACCATTAAGACCCCTGTCCTTTATCCCGGTGATAAGCTCGGTTCCGGCTTTAAGAAGTGTGTTTTCCTGGAACTTTATGCTGCCGAGGATGCGCTTAAACGCCCGCTCGGCGAGCTCGCCTTCGCTCGCCGGCTGGAACACCTCCACTTCAAGCGTCCGGCTGTCCGGCAGGGCGGCGGTGCCGACAAACAATTCCGTCAGCGTACCTGGCTCGTGTATATGTGCCCAGTCGATGGTAAGTGCACTTTCCGCCATTTGGCCCGTGCCGGTGATTTGGCCCCGGAGCCACTCGGCCTTGCCGTTGAACAGCTCCTGCGGTGTTCTGTTTGCATCTGCCAGCAGGTACCGGCAACGGGCCTGCGGATGTATGCCGCCGGAGCCGATGGTGAAAAAGCTGTTCAAATCATAATGGTCCTTCCGGTATGTCCATTGCTTTTCACAATGCCAGCCGTTCCCGCTGGGCATCGAGACGCTCAGCCCCGTATGCTTAAGCTCCACAGGCGGCGACAGCCGTATGGCGGACCTCAATGAGACTATGAGCTGCGCGAACGCCAGGGCCACTACGAAAAGACCCAGGAGCGCGAGTTTGTCCGTACCGTATTTGTTTCTCTCGTAAGCCGTGTGCATACGTACGGAAATGATAGGCGATACCTCTCGATGGCACAAGAGCGCAAAGATGCGCGTTTGTCGTTTTTCGAGTGCCCGACACAGCGGATGCCGGC
>CAZPDW010000065.1:0-1313 GCA_964585535.1 uncultured Pirellulales bacterium | reverse complement strand
TTGCGGAAACGGCTGTAGTATAACCACTTTACAAAACCGCTCGCAGCAAAGCCGCAGAATATCAGCACGAAAGCGACCTGCCTGCTCCATATCACTAAGCCCAAAAATAGCAGCGCTCTCATCAGGTGTGCGAACGGCTTTTTGCCTCTGATGTACTGGTTGAGAACGTGCGGGTATCGAATCCTGCTGACCATAAGAGCCGCAAGCGCAAAGGCGAAAACCGGCAGTGCATATATTATGATGTCCTCGCATACGAGATACAAATATGTGCCTTCTTCGATAAGCTTCGGCAGGGCCTCCTGCTGAAAAATTACGATGCTGGCGACCACACCCGCCGCGGCGGGTGTCGGCAGGCCGACAAAGCTCATGTGAGAGGACTCGTCCTGCTCGTTTTCCACGTTGAACCGTGCCAACCGTATCGCCGCACAACTCATATACGCTCCCGCCGCCAGCCAGACGAATCTCTCGATGAATTCCTCCATTATCGGACTAATCTGGGCGATGCTTACGAGCTTATACTCGAGGACCTTAAGCATAAGAAATGCCGGAGCGACGCCGAAGCTTATTATATCGCACAAGCTGTCTAACTGCCCGCCGAAGCTCGACGTGTTCTGGCTCATTCTGGCGACACGACCGTCGAGCATATCGGCAATCATAGCGAAGAGAATCATATACCCGCTTATTGCAAAGTAGCCGAGCGTGAGCTTGTGATACGAGAACTGCTCCGTTGGGACAACCGCCGCCTGACTGGCCAGCGCTATGGCGGCAAAACCGCATATACCGTTCAGGATTGTTATGAACGAAGGCAGTATCGTGATATACTTCAGCCGCTGCCTCCGCATCCGCCTCAACAGCGATTCTTTTGCGGCCTCGGTCCTCAATCTGGCCATTTTTCACTTCCTCGTCCGGATTTATACCTTACCATCGGCGTAATGCCCGCCTTAACTTTGTCGCCTGTTTCGACTAAGCACACAACACCTTCGCTCAGGGGTATGTACAATTCCGTCCTGGAGCCGAATTTTACCATTCCGAACCGCTGCCCACAAGTCAATTTTGCCCCCACCTTCGCCTCGCAGACGATTCTTCGGGCGATTGCCCCGCTTATCTGGCGAACAATCAGCTTATCGCCCGGCGGCTCGGCTCTTAGAAGATACACATCGTTGCTCTCGTTGACCCGGCCTGATTCGGGGTTCATTGCGTTTTTGAATTTTCCTTTTTTATAGGTGATTTTCTCGACAGCAGCGCTGCACGGCGCCCGGTTGATATGCACGTTGAAGATACTCATAAATATCCCGATGCGAAGCGCCCTGCCG
>CAZPDW010000064.1:0-11219 GCA_964585535.1 uncultured Pirellulales bacterium | reverse complement strand
TTCGAGTCATATTGGGGCACGCCGGCGATGGTAACACCGTCAGGGCCATGGTCAGAGGTTGCACTGCCCGGAACGACCAACGTACTTCAGTTGTTCACCGCCGGCGGTTCCCCCCAGGGTACTCAGCATATGCAGTGGAACTACACCAACAACGGCGGCTGGGCCTTACCCGGCGACCCCACCAACTATGACCCCATCACTGACCACGCTTCCATAAACCTCGACCTGCCCGCTCCGTTCGATATCACCACCGACACATTGCTACATATGACCCTCCGTCAGCCGACGGGCGGCATGCCAACCGGCGAGTATGTCATTGAGTGGTACGGCGACCAGTGGTCACAGACCTTGATTCCCAGAGCTGACTGGTTTGATCCTTTCTGGTGTGGCTTTGATCCCGCAACAGTTCCGGTTATTGTTGTTCCCCACACAGGATCCATAGACCCGAGATGGCCGCCTGACACCCCAAAGTTATGGGAAGGCGGAGACTGGCTCGAGATAGTTATCGACCCTTCCATTATGTGGGTCTCCTGGGGCGCTCCACTGACCACTTTCGATGCACTCACCGACATTGCAATCACCGCCTATTCGCTTGGAGACCCCGACTTGAGCGGTAGTTCCGGCGACCCAAAAATGAACGGCACAGACCAGGTATGGCCCCCAGGACCCATCTCCGGCTCCCTGCTGATTGACAACATCTACTGGGAAATCCCCGAACCGACAACCATCGCCATCCTCGCGGTCGGAGGTTTGGCATTGTTAAGAAAACGGCACTGAGAATTGCGCTCTCTCGGTGCAGCTCAAAAAGGCATTGGCTACATATCCGGCACAACCTCCGGATAGAGTTGGCCGCTTGCGCTTATCTTGAAGACATATATCAGGCCCGGCCGCAGCTTCGAATAGACTACGTTTCCGTAGATTGCCTTGAGGCCGTACTGTTTGAGTCGTTCCGGGTCATTTGCCAAATCCCATATACCCGACCAGAAAACCTCCCGCTGTTTTATCGGTAAGACCCGCAGCAAATCCGCATAGCGTGCCGGCTCGGCCCCCGCCTGTTCTATTACAAAGCCGTCCTGCGGCGCCATCGTCTCACCGTAAACCCGCCGCCACAGGTATAAGGCCTTCTCCCTACCGTCCGCCACCATTTTGTCGCCGAACTTCACAATCAGCGCATCGAAATAAACGATGTCGCCCTCAATCGTATAGTCCTTCTCTAAAATCTTCCTGAGCTTGTCGTTCCTCGCCGTCTCCACAAAGCGAAGTGTCATATACGGTTTCCCGTTCCTGCTTTCCTGCGAGACCACCTTTGCATAGCCAATCTGCTCCTCGGCCGTAAGGTTTGTTATCGCCTGTTTAAGCTCCTTGTTCTCCGCCAGCAGCTTATGTATCGTCGCCGCTCCGTAGAAAAACCCCTGGCCGAGATAGACCGCAACTGCCACCGCCGCCGCAATCAGGACAATAACCAGATTCCCACGTCTTTTCTTAGCCACCTTGCCAAACCACCAAAACACTCAAAACCCCTCACAAGCTCGTATTAGCCGGCTTTGCACGAACACCATATTGTATCATCGGCAGGAATGGGTCTTTTTATCAAGTCCGACCGCACTTGAGATTCAGCCGGCATAAGATTACAATCGATGTCTCTGAAACCGAAATGATTCAAGAGCTATGGCGAAATTCAAACTAAACAGTACGTTCAAACCCGCCGGCGACCAGCCACAGGCCATAAAACGGCTCGTCCATGCCCTGCACACCGGGAAAAAATACCAGACGCTTATGGGCGTTACCGGTTCGGGCAAGACCTTCACTATGGCAAACGTCATCGCTCAACTAAACCGCCCCACCCTGGTCATATCACATAATAAGACCTTAGCCGCACAGCTTTACGAGGAATTCAAGGAGCTGTTTGGCGATAACGCCGTCGAATACTTCGTCAGCTATTACGATTACTACCAGCCGGAGGCATACATCCCACAGCGCGACATCTACATCGAAAAAGACGCCTCGAAAAATGCCGACCTCGACCGCCTTCGACTTTCAACCACCACGTCTCTCTCGACCCGGGACGACTGCATCATTGTCGCATCCGTCTCCTGCATATTCGGCCTCGGCTCGCCCGAAGACTACAAGGCCAGTGTCGTCGCCGTCCGCACAGGCGACCACATAGAAAGAAACGACCTGCTCGGCCGGTTGGCCGACATCCAGTACACCCGAAACGATATCGACTTCCAGAGAGGAACCTTCCGCGTCCGCGGCGACGTCGTCGAGCTTCACCCCTCGTACGAGTCATTTGCCGTCCGATTTGAGTTTTTCGGCGACCGTATCGAGCACATCAGCTACATAAATCCCATATCCGCCGAGGTCCTCGCCGTCGAAGAGCAAATCTTCATCTACCCGGCCCAGCACTATATTATGCCCTCGGACAGAATCTCTTCCGCCGTCGAAAGTATAAAAGCCGAGCTCGAGCATCGGCTTGGCGAATTCCGCCGACAGGGCAAGCTGCTCGAGGCACAACGGCTCCAGGCAAGAACCATGTACGATATCGAGATGCTCACCGAGGTGGGCTACTGCAGCGGAATCGAAAACTACTCAAGACACCTCTCAGGCCTTGCACCCGGTACAAGACCATACACTCTAATTGATTACTTCCCGAAGGATTTCCTTCTATTCATCGACGAATCTCATGTAACCATCCCCCAGATTCGCGCGATGTGGGCCGGCGACAGAAGCAGAAAACAGGTCCTCATCGAGCACGGCTTTCGCCTGCCCAGCGCCTTCGACAACAGGCCGCTGCGCTTCGAGGAGTTTCAGCAAAACTGGAACAGGGTCATCTTTGTATCCGCAACGCCGGGGCCCTTCGAGATGGAATTATGCGATAATGAAGTCGTCGAGCAAGTCATCCGCCCAACCGGACTCATCGACCCCGAACTCTTCGTCCATCCCGCCTCGAACCAGGTCCCGCACCTGCTCGGCGAAATCGAAAAAAGAGTCAAAGCAAAAGAAAGAGTCCTCGTCACCACCCTCACCAAGAGAATGGCCGAAGACCTCGCCGGCTTCATTGCCAAAAAGGGATTCCGATGCCGATACCTACACAGCGAAATCGACACCCTCGAAAGGGTCGAAATCCTCCGTGAGCTGCGCCAGGGTAAATTCGACGTCCTGGTGGGCATCAATCTGCTCCGCGAGGGCCTCGATTTGCCGGAGGTTTCGATGGTCGCAATACTCGACGCCGACAAGGAGGGCTTCCTCCGCAGCGAAACATCTCTCATCCAGACCATAGGCCGAACCGCCAGGAACGTCAATGCCGCCGTCTTCCTCTATGCCGACAGGGTCACCAAATCTATGAAAAAAGCTATTGACGAAACCGACAGACGCCGTAAAATCCAACTCCAGTACAACGCCGAGCACAACATTACGCCTGAGACCATAAAAAAGGAAATTCGCTCAGGCCTGACTCTGCAGCTAAAGGCAAGAAAAACCGCTCGACAGGCCGTGCACTTTGAGCCGGACGAATTCGAAAAAGCCGAGCTCGCAGCCCGGTTGGAAAAGGAAATGCTCGATGCAGCCCAAAACCTAAACTTCGAGCGGGCCGCCTTTCTCCGCGACCAGCTGCGCGAGCTGAAAGAACTGCCCGAACTCGTCCTGCTCGACTCGAAAAGAAAAAAACGAGACCACCTCATTGTTAAAAAACTGAAAACAAAGACAAAAGGCACAAAATAGTATGAAAGAGCTTAATATCAAAAAGGTAATGCCAATAATCCAGCTGGCAATCGAAGAGGACCTCGGCACCGGCGATATGACCAGTGAGCTGATATTCAAAGACAGCGTTACCGCAAAGTATAACATCATATCACGCGAGGAAATAGTTGTCTGCGGTATGAACATTGTAAGGGAAATCCTCTTACGTTACGACAAACGGCTGAAGTTGAAAGTCCTCGTCGATGAGGGCCAGCCCGCTTATGTCGGCTGCAAGCTCGGCGTAATCGAGGGGCCGCTTCGAAAAATCCTCAGCGCCGAACGCGTCACGCTCAACTTCCTCCAGCGGCTCAGCGGCATAGCCACCACTACCCGAAAGTACGTCCGGGCCATCCAGGGCACTAAGGCGAAAATCTACGACACGCGAAAAACGCTGCCCGGCTGGCGAATCCTCGAAAAATACGCCGTCCGGTGCGGCGGAGGATACAACCACCGGCTCGGACTCTACGACGGCGTCCTCATTAAAGATAACCATATCGCTCAGCTCGGAAAAAACTTCCAGCCGAGACTGCGGAAAATTGTCGAAGAGGCCAGAAAACTGAAAAACGCCAAATTCGTCGCAGTCGAAGTTGACCACGTTGACCACCAGCTAAACTACGTTCTCGATATACCCGGTATCGACATCGTCCTGCTCGACAATATGGGCCAGTGGCAGCTAAAGCACGCCGTCGATATGAGAAACGAAATGAAAGGCAAAAGCAAAAAACCCCTGCTCGAGGCCTCCGGCAATATAACCCTCAACAACGTCTCCGCCATCGCCCAGTGCGGCATTGACCGCATCGCCGTCGGCGCTATAACCCACTCTGCCACCGCCGTTGACATCGGACTGGACGGATGAGCACAGCTATGTCACCGCCCGATGCGCTCGACCCCGACAAAATAAGGAAAAATCTCAAAACTAAGCGCATCGGCGGAAAAATCCTCGTCTATAATCGAACCACAAGCACCAATGACATCGCCGCCGAATACGCAAAAAATAAAAACAACGACGGCCTCGTAATACTAACCGAGGAACAGACCAAAGGCAGAGGTCGTTCTTCAAACAAATGGCAAAGCGGCTGCGCCGACAGCATTCTCTGCTCAATACTACTCACAGAATCCACGCTCAAGGCCGAGCTGCTCTCACTCACCGCCGCCGTAGCAACCGCCGAAGCTATAGGCAAACCCGCAAAACACCGGGCAAAAATCAAGTGGCCCAACGACATCATCCTGAACAACAAAAAAGTTGCCGGAATACTGCTCGAATCAAAAAAATTCAAAAACCACACGGCCCACATCATCGGCATCGGAATCAACTGTCACCAGACAAAAAATTCCTTCCCACGCGAGCTGAGGGCAATCGCTACAAGCCTGCGTCTGGAAACGGGCTCAGACGCCGACAGAATCTCGCTCGTCAGGAGATTACTGACATCAATCGACCACTGGCTCAGAATCGCCGAAAAAAACAACCGCAAACTAATCGACCAGTGGCGAAAGCTCAGCATACAGCTAAATCACCGCCTCACAGTCGCTTACAACCGAAGAAAATTCACCGGCAACTGCATCGGCCTGGACCCCCAAAAAGGCCTTATCCTCCAGCTCGACTCCGGCGCCACCCGCTTCTTCCCCGCCGCACACAGCAGCATAGTAAATTGACTTATGCTCACCGAAGTCGGCATAAGATGTCCCCGTCGATATGGCAATGACGGCAATCCAAATCCAGTGTTTTTTTATCATAAGCGTTCCGGCCCGCAAGCCCCCACGTTTATCGTGGGGGTTTTGTCGTCGTCGCCGGTTTATAACCCCCAACATAAAGTTGGGGGCTTACGGCCGTATTTGGCCCGCAGAAGCAGGGCCAAAAGCTTCTGGATTCTATTCTCTATCGCTACACCTAAACTATACCTGTGATGACGCGGAAACTTCTCGGTATGTCGAATCATCATTTCCCTGATGCCCTGTTCTGCCGATATTCTGCATCCTGGTTGCCTGATGACCTGATTTGCCTTTTTTTGATATTCGGATTGATACGCCGGATATAGGCATTATGAGTTGAAAAATCTACCTGCAAAGATGAAACGCACCCGCTCCACACGCCGCTTCTTCCCCACCGCCCACACATCCATCGAAAAATAACCATTTACACAGGGCCAACCGGGGAATTATAATTCGGGCATTCACTGAAGGAGCCAATAAAAATGCAAAACTTCAAAACCCACGCAAACGGCTTAATCACACTGATAGCTGTCTCAACGCTGGTAACCGGCTGCTCGGGCCTGCCACCTGCCTCGATTGCACCGTACAACTTCAAGCACACCGACACATCGCTGGCACTCACCAAGGGCGACCAAGTCGTCTGGCAGCTCAACTACGACCAAAAAGAGGACAAGCCGTATTTCCATCCGGTCGCCCTTACCGACGGCACGGTCCTGACCGAGCTGAGACCGCCCGACCACGTATGGCACCGGGGACTCTGGTGGTCCTGGAAAACCATCAACCGGCTTAACTACTGGGAAGAAGACAAAGTTTCTCACCTCGCCAACGGGAGAAACGAAATCACAAAGGTCAAAGTAAAACCACATTCCGACAAAAGCGCCGACATCGAAATCCACATCAGCTACCATCCTCGTGGAAAACCGCCCGTCCTTACGGAAAAACGACTGCTGAAAATCAGCCCGCCCAACCAAAAAGGCATCTACACCATCGATTGGAAAAGCACCTTCACCGCCAAAGACAAAGACGCCGTCCTCGAACGCACACCGGTACTCGGCCAGCCGAACGGCGTCGCCTGGGGTGGCTACGCGGGCCTCTCCGTCCGCTTCGCAGACAACGCAAAAAACTGGCGGGTCGTTGACAGTGAAGCAAATACTTACAACAAGGAATTGAACAGTGCCAAAGCCCGCTGGTGCGATTACACCATCGAGCCGACGCCCGGAAAACCAGCCGGCATCGTCATCTTCGACCACCCCGATAATCTTCGCCACCCAACACCATGGTACGTAATCCTCGGACCCGGAATGAAATACTTCAGCCCCGCATTTCTGTTCTACGAACCATACACCTTAAAGGCAAACGACACACTCACGCTCAAGTATAGAATCCTCATCCACCCCGGACGAACAGACCGCAGCATGCTCGAAGACCAATGGCAAACTTTTAGTAAATTGAAATGGTGACAAAAATGAAACAGCAAAAACTTACAAGAAGAAAATTCATTCAATCAACCGCCGGCGCAATCGCACTTCCCTATGTGATAACTACCTCCGCTTTGGGCAGCGAAACAAAATCCCCCGCCTCCGAACGTGTCACGCTCGGCCACATCGGCGTCGGAGGCCAGGGCAGCGGCCTGCTCAGGGCCTTCCTCCAGGTCAAAGAGGCCCAGTCCGTCGCCGTCGCTGACCCAAACAAAAAACGCCGTGATAAATGGGTTGATAGAATCGGCTGCGACGCCTACAACGACTTCAGAGATATTCTCGCCCGCAGCGATATCGACGCCGTTGTCGTCGCAACGCCCGACCACTGGCATGTACCCATCGCCATCCTCGCCGCAAAGGCGGGAAAGGATATGTACGTCGAAAAACCACTCGGTATCAGTATCGAACAGGACCAGGCCGCAAGAAAAGCCGTCAGAAACTACGACCGCATCTTCCAGTATGGTACGCAGCAGCGCTCGGACCGAAACTTCCGATTCGCCTGCGAGCTGGCAAGAAACAAATACATCGGCAAACTAAACGAAATCCACGCATGGTGTTCCGGCGGCGTCCGCGGCGGCTCGACAAAACCGGAACCCGTACCAGAGGGGTTCGATTATGATATGTGGCTCGGACCCGCTCCGGTCAAACCATTCAATACCGACCGCTGCCTGCGAGATGATAGTCTCAAAGGAGGATACCACATCTACGATTATGCCATCGGCTTTATCGCCGGCTGGGGCGCTCACCCGCTCGACATCGCCCAATGGGGAAACAACACCGACAATACCGCTCCGGTCCTCTACGAAGGAAAAGGCACTCTCCCGACAGAAGGTCTTTTCGACACCACCCTCGACTGGGACATTAACTGCACCTATGAAAACGGTGTCAAAATGAAATTCATGAGCACGAAAGTCGCCGGCCGTATCGTCCGCAAGTACCGCCCAATGCACGACCACGGCACTACCTTCATCGGCGACAAGGGCTGGGTCAGTGTTGACCGCGCGGGCATCTACGCCGACCCGCCCGAGCTGCTCGCTCTTACCCTCAAACCAACCGATATCCACCTCTACAAAAGCAACAACCACTACGCAAACTTCGCCCGGTGCGTAATAAGCAGAAAAGACCCCATCAGCCCAATCGGGGCCGCCGTACAATCCGACTTCATAAGCCACCTCAGTGACATCGTCGTCCGAACCGGACGCACCATAAAGTGGGACCCGAAAAATGAAAAAATCATCGGCGACAAAGACGCCGAGCGATACACGACCCGCGCAATGCGAAGTCCCTGGACACTCTAAGTATATGAAGGAGACAGTCAGGAATGGATAAGACTCGTGAAACGTTGAGTCGTCGCAAGTTCGTCGCTGCTACAGCTTCGGCCGCCTCACTTCTTATTACCAAACCCTCGACCGCCTTCACAACGGCTGCTCATTCCCGTATCAAAGTCGGTTGCATCGGTCTCGGTGGCAGAGGAGCGTGGATCGCACGGCATCTCGCAGAGAGAGAGGGGTATGAAATTGCCGCTGTTGCAGACTATTTCCCAAATGTCTCGCAGAAAGTCGGTGCCGAGCTCCATGTTCCCGAAAACCGAAGATACTCCGGATTGAACGGCTACAAAAGATTGCTTGATTCCAGAGTCGATGCGGTATTTCTTGAAACCCCGCCATACTGCTTTCCTGAGCACGCTCAGGCCGCATCGGATGCTGGTTGTCATATCTACATAGCCAAACCCGTCGCAATCGATGTCCCGGGCTCTTTGTTGATACAGAAGCTCGGCCGTCAGGCGACCAAAGAGAAAAGAGTCTTTATTATAGACTTCCAGACTCGAACAGACAAATTCTTCATCGAGGGCATCAAAAAAGTCCGCGAAGGATGGCTCGGCAAGGTCGGTCTCATAGCGGCGGTTTACAGCGACGAGAGCTTTCCCGACCCACCCCTTGGCGAGACCATAGCAGGCCGGCTCGTGAACCTGATATGGGTCAATGATGCAGCCATCGGAGGCGGCAAACTGCTCAACGCCGGCGTTCACAGCATAGATGTAGCCCTGTGGATGGCACAGGAAAACCCAATAGATGCTATGGGCTCCTCTTCGCTTTCCCGGGCCGACGCCCACGGTGACAGCCATGACACATACTCGGTGACATATAACTTCAAGAACGGAATCATCCTGAACTATCAGGGCGAATACATCCCGAACCAGTACAGCGTCATCAGTTGTCATGCCTATGGCAGCGAGGGACACATCGAAACGTATTACGCCGGAAAGGTAGGGATACGCGGAACCAAACGCGGCTGGCGAGGCGGCGAAAACAAGAACCTCTACGCCTCCGGTATGAAAGCGAACGTCGAAACTTTCTATCAGAGTATCGTCAATGGAGTTTATGACAACCCGACTGTTGAACCGGGTGTCAATGCCAACTTGGCGTGCATACTCGGCCAGATGGCTGCAGAAAAGAAAACAAGAATAACGTGGGATGAAATGCTCAAAACCGGCCCGGAAATCAAACCCGATTTGACCGGGCTGAAAATGTGACCAGCAGTGTAAAGGAGAATAGTATGGGAAAGATTGGATTAGGAGTAAATCTCGAATTCATCCGCCACGAGGACAAACCCCTCCAATGGGGTCTCGAAAAGGCCGCCGAGCTTGGATATGAATATGTCGAACCCTGGGTACATCTGGGAAGAGAGCTGATGAGCGAGGCCGGCTACTACGCAACTATCTCGATGTCCGATGACCCCATCCGGGTAAAACGAATGTGCGAAAAGGCCGGTGTCAAACTCTCCGCCTTTTCTTCTCACACGCCGTTGTGCAAACCCGACGTATCCCTTAACTATCTCAAACAGTCAATCCGCTTTGCCGCCGAAGCCGGCGCCCCGGGTGTTACCACCGACGAAGGGCCAAAACCGCAGTGGACCACCGAAGAGCAGGATTTCGTCCTGATGAAATACACCCTCACCGAGGCCGCCGCAGTAGCCGAACCACGAGGCGTCTTCATCGGCCTTGAGCCGCATCAGCAATACAGCAAAACGCCCGAAGGACTCGACAAAATATACAACCTCGTTGACTCACCCGCCATCGGCATCAACTTCGATACCGGCAACAGCTACATCGCAGGCCAGGACCCAATCGTCTGGCTCGAAAGTATCAAAGACCGGCTCGTACACGTCCACGCCAAGGACATCTCCGTCCGGCACTCACAGGCCGAACGCGGAAAAGTTACCGGCACCCCTGCCGGCTGCGCCTGCGGAGACGGAGTCATCGACTGGAAAAAAATCATCGAAATCTGCAAATCCGTTCCACGTGACATTGTTTTCAGTGTCGAATGCGGCACCGTCGCTCAGGCAGAGGCAAGCGTAAAACATCTTAAGTCTTTGCTTTGATATTCAGCACGTCAGACCGAAACGGAAAGGAATTGGATATGAACGACAACAGCAAAAAGCCGCAACTGACTCGGCGTGCCTTCCTGGGTACTGCTCTCGCAGCCACAGTATCCCTGAGCAATATCAGCCGCTCCACCGAACCGTGGCAGATGAAGTTATCCACGTCGTCCGTCCATTTCAGGTCACTGCCCATTGAGCAAGCATGTCAAATCATTGGCCGGCTCGGTTTTGAGGCGGTCGATATCTGGGCAAAATTCGATTGGGGAGGCCCGTGCCGACATCTCGAAGAAGTGCTTGAAGATATCGGGCCCGACAAATTCGCCCAAATCCTCACCGACAACAAGCTCAAACTTTATGCGGTCTCAATGTTTGGTGACCGCTATGAGCGATACGCAAAGATGCTTGGGAAACTGGGCGGCTGCGTCGTAATCAGGGGCAGCGCCGAATCCTGCAAGCCCGGGCAGTTGACCGCGAATATGAAACGCCTGCTCGAATCTCTCAAACCGCAGCTCGAATTAGCTGAAAAGTATGATTCCTACATTGCCATCGAGAACCACGGCAATTCGCTGCTGGATTCCCTCGATTCGTTCAAGGCGTTTGTTGACCTCAACAAGCATCCACGCCTCGGTATTGCTCTGGCGCCGTATCACCTCCAGAACCGCAAAGAATCAGTGGAGCAGGCAATAAACATCGCCGGCAGGCAGCTTCTGTTCTTCTATGCCTGGCAAAATGCAGAGTCAGTCAAACAGTTACCCGGCTTGGGACCCACCGACTTCAAACCCTGGCTCGCCGAACTTGCTCGTATAGACTATCGATGGTACGTCAACCCGTTTATGCACCACGAGCCTAAACCGGACGAAATGGAAAAAGCACTGGCGAAAAGCCGTGATTATCTCCTGAAGTGCAGCCGAC
>CAZPDW010000063.1:0-11251 GCA_964585535.1 uncultured Pirellulales bacterium | reverse complement strand
GGAATAAGGTATAATATAGTTTCAGCCAAAGGAGCAGCGATAATATGAGGCAGGTGCGCAAAGATACTCACAAGCCGAAGAAGCGGGCAGTAGAGCCGCTCAGGCCCCAAGAGGTTGAACCGCAGTTGCAGCAGCAGCGTCTGGATGCGGCGAACCAGCAGCTTCTCGCACAAGAGCAGCAGCTCAGGGCGGCCAACCAGCAGCTTGAGGCCCACGAACAACAGCTTAGAGCGGCGAACCAGCAGCTTCGTGCCCACGAGCAGCAGCTCAGGGCGGCGAACCAGCAGCTCGAGGCCCACGAACAGCAGCTCAGGGCGGCGAATCAGCAGCTCCGGGCACATGAGCAGCAGCTCAAGGCCGCGAACCAGCAGCTTCAGGCCCGCAACAGGGAGTTGAATTGCCTGTACGGGATAGCCGGGTCGATTCAGAAACGCGAGAGCTTGAGCGAGATTTTTGAAGATGCCCTTGGGCTGATTGAGAACTGCCGGTATTACCCCGAAATTACCTGTGCGAAGATAAGTTTCGATGGGAAGGAATATGCCCGCAAATCTTTTGAGAAGCCGCGGCGGCATCATAATAGTAATATTATAGTTAACGGTCAAACTCGCGGCGGTGTCCGGCTGAACCGCTCAGTTGACGATGTGCCGTTTCTCAAAGAAGAACGCGACCTCATTGACGCCGTCGCTAATGCGCTCAGCGAAGCAGCGGCAAGAAAACTCGCGGAAGAGGCACTTGTCCGGGAACGTAATATGCTGCGAACACTGATTGATAACATACCCGACTCAATCTATATCAAGGATAAACAAAGCCGTTTTGTGGTTGCCAATACCGCTCTTGCGAAATTTATGGGACTGCAGACGCCGGAAGGCCTGATAGGCAAGTCTGATTTCGATTTTTACCCCAACGAACTCACCGCCGAATTCTACAGCGACGAGCAGGAGGTTATCCGGTCGGGCAAACCGCTGATTAACAAGGACGAACCAAACAAAAGTCACAAGGGCACCCTGCACTGGTTTCTGACGAGCAAACTGCCGTGGCACGACAGCAAAGGCGAGATTGTCGGAATTGTCGGCATCGGCAGGGACATCACCAAACGCAAGATAGCGGAGCAGCATCTTGAAAAGGCCAAGGATGCCGCCGAGGCGGCCAACAGGGCCAAGAGTCAGTTTCTCGCCAATATGAGCCACGAAATCCGCACGCCGATGAATGCGATAATCAGCATATCGAAGGCGCTGAGCAGGCATAACACAGCCAATCTTGCGGACAAGCAGCGAGACGGTCTGGAGATGATATATCGCAGCAGCCAGCGGCTGCTTCTGCTTATCAACGACATTCTCGACCTGTCTAAAATCGAGTCGGGCAAGATAGAGATTAAGCTTAAATCGCTTTCGATTGACGCTTTGATTGCCGGCATACGCAGTATGGTCAAAACGCTCAAGGACAACCCGAACGTGGAGTTTATCGTTCAGAGGAGCGACTCGGTACCAAATACGGTGGTCTCGGATGCAGAGAAGCTGCACGAGATTCTAACGAACATTATAAGCAACTCCGTTAAATTTACACGGCACGGCACAATTGCTCTAAAGACATACGTTGAAAACCAGCGGCTGTATTTTGCAGTGTCGGATACCGGTATCGGGATAGACGAAAAGCACCTCGGCAGCATCTTCGAGGAGTTTACCCAGGTGGACTCATCGAGCACGCGAAAGTACCAGGGCAGCGGCCTGGGGCTGGCAATCTGCAAGAAAATGGTGAACCTCTTAGGCGGCGAAATATGGGCCGAGAGCGAGCCGGGCAAAGGTACAACGGTTACATTTCACGTACCGATAATGATTGAGGCGGCCGCCAATAACAAAGAATCTGTTCAGCCGGATGAGATTGATACTGTAAACGAAGATGTTGCTGCCGGACGCAGAGAGCCGGCTGCAACCGGGCACCGGTCACTGCCGACTGTGCTGATTGCGGAAGACGATGAGTTCAGCAGGGCTGCGGTCGAGATGATGTTGGAACATCGATACCGGCTTGTGTTCGCCGAAGACGGTGCGGACGTTGTTGAGAAGTATTTTTCGATTCAGCCGGAAGTCGTCCTTATGGATATAATGATGCCTGTTATGGACGGTTACGAGGCGTTTGACAAAATCATGGCACAGGCCGCCGGGCCGGTGGCGCCGATAATCGCCCTGACCGCGAAGGCGATGAAAAACGACCGCGAAGAGCTCTTAAACTACGGGTTCACCGATTATATCCCCAAACCGATAGACGATGAAGCGTTGATAAGAACGATAGAGAAGTATATTACGGTTCACTGAATTCCCATTTCCGGACACGTTACGTCCACGGCGTTATCTTTGGCGCATCGCATCTTGGCGTTGGCTGGTTCACTTTGGCCTGTAGAGCAGCGTTTCTTTTTGGTCGCCTTCGGTGTAAAAAACGGCGCCTGTTTCTATGTCCAGCAGGACGCCTTTTCTCTGCATTCCGCCAAGGGCGGCGGCCCTTATGGGGATACGTTTTTTCTCAAGCAGTCCGGTGACAGACCGGATGTTTTCTTCGCATATTGTTTCGTCTTCACGCTTGAGGACGTTTCCTGCGCCGACAAGGCACGCTTCGATGTCGCCGCTGTTTGAGCCGGACCGGGTCATTTTCGCTATCATCCGGTCAATGGCGTCTTCGGCGTATTTTGTCTTTTCCGGCTGTTCGCCGGGCGCCTTGCCCGGGAGCATGACGTGGGCGAGCGCACCTGTTTTGCTCTTCGCCTCGTAAGCCGTAATGACGATGCACGAGCCGATGGCGGTTGACCTTAAGAGCACCTGCCGGGAGGTAACTTTGACCTCGCCGGTATTGACGTCCAGGATTTTCTTCATTTCGACACCGTCTTTCAGCCGTTTTTTTGTCACAAGACTGATTTTACCTGCCCGTGCGGCCTGTGCCCACAGAAAAGAGACACATCCTTCGGGAAAAATGCAAGGTCCGAGAGTTCGTTGATTTGCGCAGGACACTAAAGCGCCAAAACCCGCCTAACCGGTCAAGCCGTCAAAGCCCACATAACCGTCATTACCTCCCATCAGCTTGAGCTGGCCGATAATTTACGCCGAGTCATTTTGTTTTCTATACTTTATGCGGAAACGTTTTTCCGACAAGCTCGGTCGCTGAGAAGACGCGGCGTTATCACGGACAGCGGGAGTATTTCGCGGCTAAAGTGACACCTGAGATTTTACGAAAACACAATGGCCCATGTTGTGACGCAGGGCGGAGAAATTTTTCGTAAGAGGCGAGGAGGCCTGTCAATGGAGTTTTTTGATGAGAATCGACCGCAATACCGGAAGGGCAATGGTTTTAAGAGCCGGCCGGTAATTTTCAAGGTCTCGGCAGTTGTTTTTATATGCGTTGGCCTATACGCGGTGAATGCAGCCGGTGCAAAGGCGAAGGCGCCGCCGGCGGCACAATCGTGTAAATCGCTGCGGGCGATGGCGCGGATTTATATGGCGTACGGCGATTACGCAAAGGCCGAGCCGCTGGCCGAGAAGGCACTGGCTTTGGCTCGCCGCAGCGGAGATAATGAAAAGCTGCTGAGCGCCTGTCTCATCGATACGGCCTGGCTGTACAAGAACCAGGGCAGATTCGCCGCGGCCGAAAAGGCGTGCCTGTCGGCTCTCGCGATGCAGCAGAAGGCCTATTACCCCGAGCACCCCTACATCGCTTACACGCTGCGAATCCTCAGCTCAATCTATCAAAATCGCGGTAAATACGCCCAGGCCCAGTCAGCTTTGGACAGGGCTATGGCAATTATGGCCAAATACCATCAGCCGGATGACGACATACTTGCGCCCTTTCTCGCTGATAAGGGTAAGCTGCTGGTTGCCTGCGGTAAGCTGTCGCAGGCGGAAAAGTATTATGACCGGGCGCTGGCACTGCTAAACAAAAGTTACGGGCCTGAGCATCTTTATACGGCCGGTGTGCTGTCCGGCCTTGCAAAATTGTATTCGTTGCAGGGAAAATACGAGCAGGCCGGGGAGCTTGTGGAAAAAGCGGCTGCAATCCAGCAGAGGTTTTACGGCAGCGACAATTATCTCATCGCCACTACATGGCTGACTCAGGCCAGAATTGAACAGGCAGGAGACAATTACGGCAGGGCGGAAATGCTGGCCAACAGGGCGCTGACGGTCGTGGAGAACAAGCTCGGCCCGGCGCATCCGCTGGCGGGACAAATTCTCAGCACCCTGGGGCGATTCTACACCGAGCAGGGCAGGTTTGCCGAAGCTGAGCAGAACTGCCGGCGGGCCGTGAGGGTACTTGAGAACGCACTTGGAGAAAAAAACGATTACACTGCAATGGCAATGAACAACCTCGCCCGGCTGTATCTGCGCGAGGGCAGATATACTCAGGCCCAGGCGTTGTGTGAAAGGGCGCTAAGCACCCTCGAGGGCATCTTCGACGACGGCCATCCCGACGTAGCGGCGGTGCAGCGGACGATGCTGGAGCTGAGGCAAAGGGTCAAGGCCGTGGCAATAAGCAGTATAAGCATAAACACGCGAAGCCCCATCTTCTATCAGACGGGGCTTTTTGAAACTTACCGCTCAACATCAATCGGCCCGGCATTTTGACAGGTGCTACCATCGCAGCCACAGGCCGACATGCAGCCGGCCTCTGCCTACCCTGGTGTCATCGGTCTCTCTGAGGGGACAGCCGTAGTAAAGCTGCCCGCTGAAATGGTCACCCAGCTCAAGGAGTGTGCCGACACCGACGCTGAACAGCGTTTGGTGCTGGCGCTCTGTTGAGCGGGGGTTCTCTATCCTTGTTCGTCCGAAATCGATAAAGGCCAACGGCGCCAGTTTCTTCAATCTCGTCAGCTTGTTATGCGTCTTTTCCGACTCGGCAGGTTGAATGCCTTTTGACCGCTCGTACTTTACAAGGTCAAATTCGTACTGCGCCGAGGCCAGCATTCCGCCGTCCGCAACAACCTCGTACTCATCGTAGCCCCTGACGGTGTACATCCCGCCGAACGTAGTCATCTTAGCAGGAGCAAGGCGCTCGCTGGGATAAATCAGCCGGAAATTTGTGCTGAGGCGCTGAACCCTGTTGGCGTCGAGGACCCGGCTGTAAGAGCCCGCGACGGTGGCGATGGAGAAGTCGTTGTCGGGGAAAACGGTGCCGGCGGAGCCGCCGCCAATACGGGTCTTGGCGAACTCGGCGTTGTTCGAACCCATCCCGCCGATGCTGCGAACCTCTGAAAAACTAAACGATGTATTTGAGATGTCGTCCGACTTATAAAGGTTGACTGCATATCCCCAGAGGTCCATCGTAACCTTATAGCCGAGTCCCGGCAGCGACAGCCCGAGGAAAAACGGCGTGGATTTGCTGACCTCGTGACTGTACGAGCCGCTGAAATCGAGGAACCAGCCGTCCTGCTGCAGCACGTTGTATTTCAGCGTGCCGCCTATGAATTTGCCGCCTCCTATGAAGTCGAAATCGCCGGCCTCGGGGCTTATGTCAAACTCGCTGTAGCCGCCGTAGATGCGAAGACGCAGCCGCGGCCCTGCAAGAGGGAAGTCATAAGAGCTGAAAAACGAGTAGTTGTCCTCAATGCCGGAATCCAACCGGCTCTGGTACATTGCTATGAATGTGTCGTCTATGCCGAGAAGATTTGTATTGACGGTGCCGAACCTCGGACTCCATTTTCTGTCGTCGGTGCCGGAGTTGTCAATCTGCATAAAAAAGTGCCACGGGTTCGCCTCGTAGATGTCGTAGTTGACGGACAGGGTCTTTGGCTCGCTGCCTTTGGAGACAACTCCCGAGACGTAACGGTCGGGGTTTAGATTTAGCAGGTTAATGAAGTTATCGAGCTTTTTGCGGTTGGCCACCCTGCCGGGCTTTACCGGCGACCACGCGAGAACCGTGTTGCTGTCCAGATAACCCTTTTCGACCTGCTTCTGGTTCGGGTCGTAAGAGGTTACCGTAACATCGGTAACTACGGCCTCGATGACCTGAACGGGCAGAATGCCGCCTTCAAGCTCGGTGCCCTGCTCGAGCGCTTCTTTGGGGACATAGACGTAAATGCCGGCATAATTTCTGCTCTGATAAACGCTCAGAACGTACTGCGTAAGGCCCTGGATTGTCCTTGCAGAGAGCTGCCGCTCCGTGCCCGGTTCCAGGATTATCTCGTAGATGCCGGTGAAGTCGTAAATGTATTTGCTCTCGGCCTTGTCAAGTGCTGCGGTCGAGGCGTTGTAAATTATTGGGATGTTATTTAGAAGCTCGGCGGTCGAGACCAAGGTATTGCCGCTGAAACGAATCTCCCTGACGCCGAGAAGCCGGCTTGAATCCTCTGGGAAACTAACCTTCGGCGGCGATTGCTTTTCAATTTCCAACCGACGGCGCATGTTTATCTTCGCCACTTTTTCCCGGTACTCGGTCTCGATTTTTTGCTTTTGTTCGGCGGTTGCATTTTTGCCGAGCGCCGCAAGCTTTTCTTCCCTGTCGAGTTTTGCCTGCCGGATTTGTTCTTTGGCCAGTTGCCTGGCCCGGGAAACCAGTTTCGCCAATTGCCTTTGTTCGGCGCGTTTTGCCTTTGCCGCTTCAGCGGCCTTGCGTTTGGTTTCAGCGGCGGCCTGCCTCTGCCGCTGAAGTTGCTCGGGCGTCTGCGATGCAACCGCGGCGGCCAAAGCAATGCAAGCGAAAAACGCAAAAACCCATATCAATTTCTTCGCGATTCTCATAATCTGTCCTCTTTAAGTCAAAGTGATTACTTTAGTTACGTTCATCGGCTACAATGTGGGTTTTGTCTTAGACAAATTGTAGTCACAAGCCGCAAAGCCGATATTGAATAGTTCAAAAAAGGCCCCCTGTTCCTGTGCCCACGCTGCTGATGCAAAGGATACGAACAATTAGAATTTTATACCCGGCAGGTCCGGCAGTAAAGGCAAAAGTATTAAAAAAACACCTTTTTCAGCACTGATAACGCAGTTTTAACGTCTCCGGCAGCGAACATCGGGCCGAAAGATTATTTTTTAGCGGGCAGTGTGCGAAAGGACAAGCCCGCAGGCCGGCATTGGCTCAGCAGCCCAAAGGCCGGCGGTACATACCCGACGTTAAGCCGTAAGCTCTTAAATTAACTCTTTTCAATCCCAGGGGTATATTTTTGACGATAACCAGGTAGGCAGTGTTGGTAAATGAGCACAGGCAACAATATGAAAAGAGCGTCCAAAGCTAAAATCGCAGTTCTGCTGGCCGCTGGGGCGGCGCTGTTTTTCTACCTCTGGGGTTATCTTGGACAGCGAGGTACGCGTATAGCCGGCTATAAGTACGGCAGTGGAGCTGTTGCCGGCGGCGGCCGGTCTTACGAAGGCCTCGAAGAATATACCGAATGGCTCAAAAGGGACTTTGCCGGCGAAGAGAAGCTGCTGCTGCTCATACGCCGCTCGCTGGCGAACAACCGCCCGCTCAAAAAACTGCCCGAACTAAATATCGATATGTCGGCTCCTTTCGCATGGGCTGCTGTGACATTGTTCGAGCGCGGCAATGTTCCAATCAGATGGATTTCAAAAAGAAACACAACCCTTGAAACCATAAACCGGATAACCGAAAAGCTAAGAGAACACGGCAGGTTCGGCGACTTCTCGATAAGCGATGCCAATAAATGCAGAATAATGCTCGAGGTCCTGACAGCAGAGAGCCCCCTGGATATTGAGCATCTGAACACGACCCGCTTCGACAGCAATAGGTTCGAGCCGGGTATAACGGGCTTTAAGCTTCGCTACAGCGGCGAAACATATTATTATATGCCGACCGACGCCGTTGTTAAAAGCCACCTGTCGATAAAACAGGCCCTCAATAACATTTCAAAAAAAATCGGCGTCGCCAAACAAACCGACAGCATATCGGAAAGAATCCGAATAATGAAGCAACTGCCGATACAGTGGTCGATAATCAAAAGTGTTGCGTTCGTAACTTATGGCAGTCGAATATGCCCGCTGTACCGCGGCTACCCCGTTCCGGTTAAATTCTCACAAGACGGGATGGCGCAAATGGTCAGCCGGTCAGTGGACTGGCTTTACAACAATATGAGCGAGGACGGTAGGTTTCTATACTACTATGACGGCGTCGCAGACAGCATCATAGACCACGCCCACCCGAACCGGACCGAGCAAAACAACTACTACAACATCCTGCGTCACTGCGGCGGCGTAATCGCACTGCTCAGGGCGTACGAGCTGACGGCAGATGATAAGTATATCCCGGCTGCGCAAAAGGCCCTGAACTTCCTGCTCAAAAACGTCAGGGAGCACAGCTACAAGAACAGAAAGGCATATTACGTATTCTACAACAAAAAGGCCAAGCTCGGCGGCACGGGCGTTGCACTTATTGCACTGCTTCAATACCGGCAAATCACCGGCGATACAAAATTCGACGATTATATTTTTGGAATGGCCGACCACCTGCTCTCGCGAATAACAGACGACGGCGAGATGCTCGGCTATTACATACACCCGCAGTACAACGACGGCAAGCCCATCATTTCTCCCACACCGAAGCAGAAGCGAGAACTCTTCAGTTTCTATTATCCCGGCGAGGCGCTGATGGCCCTTGCTGTGTTCGAGCGGCAGATGAATTTGACAGACCGGCTCAGAGAGGAAGTTACGGAGGCCTCGAAGCGGGCGCTCGATTTTTTAGTGAAAATCAGGCCGGTTAAATACGCCGATATGTTCAGGCCGCTGCCCAGCGATAGCTGGCTGATGCAGGCCATAGAGCTGTGGGCCTCCAATGAGGAATTTCAGAAAAAAGAGTATCTCGACTTTGTTTTTAACGATGCCAGAGAGATGATTTCGCATACGTATAACGAGCAGAACAGCCCATACTACGATTATCCCGGGATGTTCTATTATAATTACGGCGACCACGCATACCCGGACGGCTCTCGGGCGGAAGGACTCATCGCCGCATATTATCTGGCCGAGAGAATGGGCAAAAACGAGTTAGCTGTGTACATACTGAAAAATTGCAGGACAGTAGCCGAATCACTTATGTACACTTACAACAGTCCCGAGTCAACTTATATGCACAGGTACCCGGAAAAATCAATCGGCTCGTTCAGATTCAAGCTCACACGCCAGTGGATGCGGGTCGATACGGTTCAGCACGCGGCCTGCTTCTACGTAAGGTTGCTGCCGGCTCTCTATGAAACGGAGCAGTGAAAGATGGAGAAAGTACACGGACTTATCACAAGGATACCGGCATCGGAAAAGTGCTTTGTTGCTGCCTTGATACTGGTCTTTGCGCTGTCACTTGCTCTTAGACTGACGTGGACGCTTTACGTTCAGCCGCCCGAAAAAACCATCTACTCCGATATGGTCGGATACGTTGACAGGGCGCAGGACCTTGTCAAGGGTGAACAGGTGGATGACCCGTATCTGGCTGTGCTGGCATACGGCGCTCACTACTATTATGCAGTATTGATGGAGATATTTGGTACGGAAAATTACAAGGCCATATCAATCGTTAATGCCGTGCTCTCGGCACTTACCGTTCTGGTAGTAATGGTTTCTGCGAGGTTCTGTTTCAGGTGTATCTGGGTAGCGTATGTAGTCGGCCTGTTGTGCGCAATCTGGTATCCGATGATTGTATATACGGGCTTCTTCTCGACCGAGCTGCCGTACAGTTTCTTCCTGTACCTGAGCATACTGCTCTCGTTCTGGTATCTGCGAACCCGCAAGCCGACGCTTGTTGCTGTGATTGCGGGCGTTATCTACGCGGTTGGCTTTGCAATTCGCCCGCAGCTTATGATGACGATTGTGCTTTTTTCCCTATGGGTCGTTGTCCGCAGAAAACGCCTCCGGGCCTTTCGATGGCGCTCACTGGCCGCCTTGCTAATCCCAATCGTAGCGGTAGCCGCATTTAGCATGTATCGCTATCATCACTTAACCGGCAGATATGCTCTTATCAGCGGCAACGGGCCGGTGAATCGACTGTTTGCGAGCAGCAGGTATAAACGCATCGTCTGTAATATGGACCAATCCGACGGGACAAAAAGACAGAGAAAGTTTCAGCCGCCCTCGGCGAGAAATCTGGGATATACCGAGATATTCAGCTTCGAAGGGTATATCGGTGATGCCGGGATACTCGATGCGGAACGCAAACGCTACCAATCGCAGCTTACCTGCGGTGAAAAGGTCGGCCTGATGTGCAGGAATATTCTTCTTCTTGCATATTTTAACACGATGTGGCCTGAGCGTAACCACGCTAAGCGTGGTTGGCGAAAAGAGGTATTCGAGTTCTGGCCCGGGCTGGTGCAGTACTACGTTTTCCCACTGGCATTTGTGGGATTTGTCGTCCTGCTGTTCCGGCTCAACGTCTATCTCGAAATATTCGCCCTGCACTACATAACTATGCTCTATACCGCCCTGATGTACATTGGCGAGATACGCTACAGAGTCCCCTGCGATTTTATTCTGATAGTGCTCGCAACTTATGCCGTCCTCGTGCTGACAAGACTTGAGCCAAAAGAGCAGTCGCAGGACTGCTTTGCTGCGCTCGGCAGGGTCCTTCGACCGGTAGGTAGGCTATTATCAAGTTGAACCGTCAACTGGAGGTATCGAACATTGAACGCCGATGATATAAAGAGTAAATACGGAAAGTGGCTGCTGTCCGCCATTTTACACCTGCTGATTGCAGTTTGTGTTGCAGCTATAGTTTATGGAGGCCTGTCGCTGCACAGATTCGGAGCCGAAAGCTATCGCGGCGCAAAAATCTATTACGATGCAGCCCACGGAGCCAGACACCTCTGGAACCGCGACAACCGCAGGTACAGGTCCAACTACCACACCGTCTCTGGATTCAGGCGCTTTTGTACGGCCTTGACGGAAGAAGGGTTCAACCTATACGTCGAGAACTACAGGGGTTTCGACCGCAGCATCCTTGACAAATATGATGTTTTCTTTGTCGGCGAGCAGACATACCATTCGCGGTTCATGACCGCCAGGCAGCGCAAGGACCTGCTCGACTGGGTCAGACAAGGCGGAGGACTGTTCGCACTCGTCGAGCACACCAATGCGCACTACATGGCCGAGGTCTTCAATCAACTCTTCAAAGACCTGCCTGTCAAGGTACGCAATGACAGTATATGCGATATTAACCAGCCGGGACCGGTATCGCCGTCCTGGGTGGATATTCCAATCGTCAAAAACCATCCCGTGACCAAAGGTGTTTTTGAATATCGATTTTTCAACGGAGGCTCTTTTGATACACCCTGGGGTGTGCT
>CAZPDW010000062.1:0-11493 GCA_964585535.1 uncultured Pirellulales bacterium | reverse complement strand
CACCTCCTTTATCGCGCTACATAATCCCAATCTACGCCACCCGTTGCCCCTTTGTCAAGAAAAAAGTGAAAATTTTTCAGCCGAAGGCGAAGACGAAGCCGTTGACGTCGAGTGCAATCGAATGGTTCTCGCCGGCCGCAGCCGTTTGTCAGGCCGCGCAGCGGGGCATAATTGCAGCCGGCAAAAGTTTTCCTTTTGCTTTTAAGCCGTTTGGAATATAGTCTTTACCCCTGGTTTTTTGGCGATTAAACAAATGACGTCAGAGTTTGCAAAATTAAGCGATGCGGAACTGCTCAGCCGGGCGGCGGCGGGCGACGAAGGTGCTTTTCGCGAAATCGTCAACCGATACAAAAACGGCCTTTATGCATTCCTGCGAAACTTCCTCAACCGCTACGACTTAGTCGAGGACGTCTTCCAGGAGACGCTGCTGCAGCTATATACCAGCCAGGCCAGCTTCGATACAAGCAGGCCGCTTCGCCCCTGGCTGTTCACAATCGCCGCCAACAAGGCCAAGGATGCACTTCGCAAGATGCAGCGAACGCCGGCCATACCGATAGGCACTATGACCAGCCCCGAGGAGATGTCGTTCAACGATGCGTTAAATGTCCTGACAGCCACTGAGGTGAGACCTTACGAAGAGCTGCAAAGGGATGAGACCGCTGAGAGTGTACGCCGGATTATAGCGGATATGCCGGAAAATCTGCGAGAAATTCTGATTTTGGCCTATTTTAACAAATTTTCATACAAACAAATGGCCCAGGTTTTAAGTATACCTATTGGCACGGTAAAGAGCCGGCTTCACACTGCGGTCGGCCGATTTGCCAAAGACTTTAAAGCAGCGCTAAGGAGTAAGAAAGCTCAATGATATCGCTAACAGACCGGCAAAAGCAGCTCATCTTCGACTACGCAATAGGGCTGACATCCGAACGGCAAAACGCTCAGGCGCAGGAGTTGATATTCTCTAATAAACAGGCCGCTGAACTGCACACAAAGCTTAAATCTTCCCTTTCTCCTCTTGATTCAATTGCCGCCGAGCCCTGTCCCGACGAGCTTGCCGAAGGGGCAATCTGGCGCTTCACCCAGGCCGTCCACGCCAGCCAGACGCATCTTGAAACACTACTGGCCGCTGAACAGAAACACAAAGTACGCTCCAGGGGCTTCTGGCGAGACCTGGCCAGCCGGCTGGCTACCGCCGCCGTCTTTATAATAGTCGGCTTTGCCGCAATTACCGGCTTTCGTGTCCTCTCGAGCTACACACACCAAAGGTACTGGCAGAGTCAATGTGCTTCCCAGTTGGGCAGTATTTTCCAGGGCATGAGCAATTACAGGGCCGACAACGGCGACAGGATGCCGGCGGTCGCCACCGCAGTCAACTCACCCTGGTGGAAACTCGGCTACCAGGGACCTGAAAATCACTCAAATACACGACCGATGTGGCTGCTGGTCAAAGGCGGTTACGTCGATGACGGCAGGTTCATCTGCCCGGCTAAAAGAAATCGCAAAACTCTCCAGATAGCCCCTGCGACTATCAAGTTGCTCAATGACTTCCCGGGCAGAAAATTTGTTACCTATAGCTTGCGAATAAACTGCAGAAGAACACCTGCGGCTCTGACCGGCAGAAAACCCATAATCGCAGACCTCAACCCTATCTTTGAAAACGCAAACATCCCCAACAATCTCCTGGGCAAATTCAGCGTTGTGGTTAATGATAAGCTGCTGAACAGCAACAGCAGCAACCACGCCGGTCGGGGGCAAAATGTGCTGTTCAGCGACGGCTGTGTGAACTTCCTGAAGAACCGCCATGCAGGTGTTTCAATGGACGATATCTTCACACTGCAGAATACACGGCGGTACAGGGGCGTTGAGCTACCCGCCTGCGAGTCGGATGCCTTTCTGGCCCCGTAGCCAAACCCGTTGCTCGACATCACACCGATTTTACCTGCAACAACCACAAGCCAAACTGCTGTACTCTTAAACTTTGTGATTATAAAAGCTTAAGTATGTGTGCGAATACGGGGGAATTTGCAAAAATTCCGGGCAGTTTGCCACGAATTCACACGAATTGACACTGATTTTCTCAACCACGGATTTCAGGAATTAACAAGGATTGTGGATATTTTTTTGCCGTCTGCCGAAAACGGGCTTGATTTGTTGAATCTTATGTGATATAAGAAAATACCATCGAATAATCGGTTGTGTTAATTTTGATTCCGAAGGCGATAAGTTTGAGTAATATATGAGAATGGCGCGCACCCCCAGACGGGCCGGCACGGAGCGGGCGGCGGTTGCCATTGAAACGGAGGTGATAATATGCAGGGTTTTGCGAGGGTCTGCTTAGCTGTCGTTACCGGATTTGTTTTGTCGTGGGCAGGCCAAGCGTGTGCCCAGGCAACGCCGGCTGGGCTCGAGCAGGCAAAGGCGAATGTTATTTCGTTAATTGAGGCGGGAAGCTTTGCTGAGGCAGGCAGGGCGGAGGGGGCGAAGATTCGAGATTGAGCGTCCGACAAAAAAATGTCTAACAGTGGTGTTGGTGTGCGTAAGGTGGGGGGGGATAAATTTTTAATATTTTTAGATTTTTTTGTTGCGGTGTCCGTAGCGGTATGTGGTATAATGGCAAGTCAGTTGAGTGTATCTTGTCGTCTCTCAGGGATATTCTCTTGAAAAATGTGAGGGACAAATAGTAGATTTACGGCCAGGTAAAAGGCCAAGGAGAAAAGTAGTGAGTACAGGTACAGTAAAGTGGTTTAACAGCAGTAAGGGTTTTGGGTTTATCGTTCCGGACGACGGAGGTGCAGATTTGTTTGTGCACCACTCTGAGATTAAGACGAGCGGGTACGCGAATCTTGACGAGGGTCAGAAGGTTGAGTTCGAGGTCGGCGAGGGGAAAAAGGGACCTTGCGCGGTAAACGTAATCCCGAAGTAAACGATGTTGATGTGATAGGAAAAGAGGGCTCTGCACTGCGGGGCCTTTTTTTTTATGTGCGGTAAGTTTCGTTGCTGCTTGTTTCGAGCGAGGGCTTTACTGTTTCGCGTTGATTAGCTCCCGGATTGTGTTGTAGATTTTCTCGCAGTTCGGGATGTCTTCGATTTTGATGCCGCTGACGGCACGACCCTGTGCTATGCCGGTGGCCGGCGTGGCGAGATAAATAGTGCCCAGGCCGTACTTTCGCTGGATGACGCCTCGGCGGAGATTTGCTTCGGTGATGCTTCTGTAGTTAATTGTCTTGTTCTCTACGGCCCAGAAGCCCTCGGCGTACTCAAGCCGGTCGGGATAAAATTCGTATTCTGTTTTGCAGTAGGTTCGTTTTTTTGAAGTGTATACGAGAACGGGGATGCCGAGGAAGAAGAGCAGACCGAAAAAGACGAAAGTGAACCAGCCGGGCAGTGGCAGGTTCAGGGCCTTTACGCCGAACATTGAAAATCCGCCGAAGAAGCCGCCGCCCAACAATGTCATAAATAACTGCAGCGGTATGATGGATGCGACGGTTACCCAGGGGATGAATGCGGGCCTGATGGTAAGAACCGGCTGGGTGTTGTCGCCTGTGGGCGCGGCAGGAGGGTGGACATCAATTTTGGCGGGTGTTCCGCACCGGGGGCAGAAGTTTGCGTTTTCTTCGATTTTGTTTCCGCACTCGGCACAAAACATTATTATTGCCTCCACTGAAACGTTAAAATTTCATATTGTTTTATCGGCAGCCGGCGGCGGAACTTTAGAAGCAAAGAGCTTGAAATGGGGCTCAATCGCGGTAATTGCGTGATTTAGGATGCGAGGTAGTTTAAGGTTTTGGTATCGTCGGCGGGAACTTTATATTTTGAACGGCTTTTCAGAACAGCCGATAAGCGTATATAATACGGGGCATTGAGCCAGCGGATTCGGTGTCTGGTTCGCCGCGGTGGAGCGGCAAAGCAGGAAATTCAGTATTTAGGAAATAGTATTATGAAAAAGGTGATAATTTTTGTAACAGTGGCGCTGGTAGTTTTGCCTGCTCTTGACAGCGTTTTTGCACGGGGCAAGGGTAGAGGCGGGACTCGGGCGGGCAAAAGTGATGCAGAAGTTAAGGCGCAGGGGAAAACCGACAAGGCCGAGGCGGCACGGCCGGCCGGAGGCAAAGACGAAAAACAGCGGCTCGAAAAACAACGGCGTGAGCGGATTCGCGAGAAGGCAAGGAAACGAGTGCGTCAGAGCAGAGAACAACTGCAGAAAAAGATGCGTGAAAGGGCAAGTGAGGCAAAGGGAAAGAGCGAGGCCAAAGGCAAGCTCGCAGAAAAAAAGGTCGGCAGGAATAAGGCCAAAGCCAAGAGCGTTGAGCAATCAAAAGGGCGAGGCGGGGAACATAAGCAGCAGGCGGCGACGGCAAAGCAGGCGACATATGAAAAGGCGAAGCACCGCAAGCGAGTGGCCCGGCTGAACAGGATTCGCGAGCTCGCCGAGCAGGAAGGTGATACGAAGACGGTGCAGCGGGTTGATAAGCTTATGCAGAAGGAAAACACTCTTTACCAACGCAAGATGAAAAGGACAGAGCAAGGCAAAGAGCGCCTTGGTCAGATTACAGAGAAGGTAAAGGGACAGAAGGCCGATACGAAAAAGCCGGCCAAAGGCCAAGCCGGTGATGTCAACGATAGTAAGGCGACCAAAGAGAAATGACGCAGTGATAAGCAATAGGGCGGATTTAATAGTGTTGGGACGATAGAGAACGGTTTATTTCGAAAGGGTATAGAGATGTTGCGAAGAATAATAGTGATAGCTGTTGTTGCGGCGATAAGCGTTTTCTGGATGTCGGGATGCAAGAAGACTTCGAGCGAGAGCAAGCCGCAGGAAGAGGTTGTCAAGACGCAGGCCGAGTACGACGCCGAGGCGAAGAAAAATATAACGAAGGATAATATGGCTTTGGAGTTAGAGAAAATAGAGAAAGACGTGGAACAGGAGGCGAGCGAGGAGCCGTAGGGCGTTTGGCAAAACGGGGTATGTGGTTATCGAAATGCTGAGATTGCCGTCACAGAGCTCGCAGAGAACAAAGGCATTTCACTACGAAGGCACGAAAAATATTGAGAGAGCGGGGATTCGGGATAAATGTTTTTTTGTCGTTGGAGTGGGCGGCAGGGATTTAACATCGATGGTTGAGTATTCGATATTTTGCGGGCAACCACGGATAAAATTTGGGTAGAATATCGGTGGCGGGCAAGACCCCCGGCGGACTCGAACTCAGGGGGTTTTACCATAACCTTTTCCGCAGTAAATCCTTGCAAAATGTTTTTCAAAAAACCCCTACGTTTGAGGAATTTTCCAGGATTTGACCGGGCCGGTTCGCAAAGCCCTTTATGCGCAAAAAAATAAGGAGCATCATACTGAGGTTCCCAGGAACACCCACACCCAAAATGCTCCATGAGTGCCGCTCAGCAGATACTCCTCTGTATTGAAAAGGCTGCTTTTCGCCAATAAATTGTCAAAGAGGTACGCAATACTACTTTTTCAATACTTGGTTGTCCTCGGCTTCGGCTTACTATACGACAATTATACACACAGGGGTCAGTCGATGCTATCAGGTTATTCCTTATTTTGTGGGACGAAATACCTTATTTTTTCTTACGCCGATAATACGCAACAACTCGCCTCAGCGGCTACGTATCGAGCGATGTAAGCCCTTTGCGAACCGCATATTTGGTCAATTCCGCCACCGTATGGATATCCAGCTTATTCATTATCTGACGTCGGTGCGTTTCGACCGTTTTGATGCTGATGTGCAGCTTCAGTGCTATCTGTTTTGTGGATTTGCCCTCGGCCATAAGCTGAAGCACCTCTCGTTCTCTGTCGGTCAGTATCCCGGAAGCCGAAAAATCGGCCTTCGAGAGCCGGTGTAGATAGTCTTCCACAACCACTGCCGATATCGATGGGCTAAGGTATGTCTTATCATTCATAACCGCCCTGATGGCCCTGGTCATCTCCTCAAAGGCGCAATCCTTCAGAAGATAGCCGCACGCTCCGCTTCTGAGCATTTCCGTTACAAAAAGGGTATCCGAATGCATTGACAGGGCGATGACCTTAACATCCGGGTATTTCGCCACAATCTGACGCGTCGCCTCGACTCCGTTCAAATCGGGCATTGTAACATCCATAATCACGACGTCCGGCAGCAGCTCGTCCACCAGAGCCACCGCTGTACGACCATTTTCCGCTTCGGCCGCCACCTCCATATCGTCCTGCTGTTCGAGTAGCGAACGCAGCCCCTGACGAGTAATTTTGTGGTCGTCCGCCAGCAATATTCTGATACTCATTTGCTTTCTCCCGTACTTACTTTGCCTTTATTATCCAATGGTGCGGTGAGGGTAATACGAGTTCCCCCGCCCGGCCTGGAATCGATTTTGACCTGCCCGCCGATATGGTCTAATCGCTCGCGTATATTGAAAAGCCCAAACCCCTCTGTTCCCTGCTCATCGGCGCTGATTTTTGACATATCGAACCCAACCCCATCGTCCTCGACGGTCACACGTATCCGGTCGCGAACCTTTCGAGCCGAGACTTTCACCTGCCTGGCCTTTGCATGCTTAACCACATTGACCAGCAGCTCCCGCACCGCCTGGAAAAGCAGCACACGTGTATTGTTGTCAAGCGGTTTGTCTCGCCCGTCGTCCTCGAAATCAACTGCAAGCCCATGGCGCTGCCTGGTCTGCCTGGCAAGCCAGCCCATCGCCGCCTCGAACCCAAGCTCATACAATACAGGAGGGCTCATCTCAAACGTAAGAGAACGCGTGCTCTCTATGGTCTGAGCCACCAAATCGCGAATCTCCTCAAGCAGTGCCCGAATGTTTTTTGACGCAGCAGACTCAACTAAAGAATCCAGTTTTATCTTGCTGATAGCCAGGTTCTGGCTGACGTTGTCGTGCAGGTCCGTCGCTATTCGCCGCCTCAGCCGTTCCTCCGCCAGTGACAGCTCCGACGCTAAAGACCGCAACTGCTCCTGATAAACCAGCAGTTTATCCTCCACCTTCTTCCGCTCCGTGATATCTTCAACCGTGCCTTCGTAGTATAGCACATTGCCTTTCTCATCTCTGATAGTAACAGCGCTCTCGCAAATAAAAAGTTTTGTTCCATTACGCCTTATCCAAACGGACTCAAGACCAATCACCCGACCTTGCTTTTCTACACGCCGCTTGAACGCCGAACGCGGAGTGGATACATCGATACCATGTTCCTCCAGATTCATCTTCGCTAACTCCTCGAACGACTCATATCCGAGCATTTTTACCAGCGCGGGGTTTGCCAGGAGTATCCGTCCGTCGGGAGTGGTACGATACAAACCGACTGCGGTGTTCTCAAATATGGTTCTGAAGCGCTCCTCGGCCTTACGCAGCGCCTTCTCGGCACGCTTTCGCTCGGCAATTTCGTTCCTCAGTTCTTCGACTGCCGCCGCAAGGTCAGCCGTGCGCCTTTCCACCCTCGCCTCAAGCTCATCATGCGCCCTCTGAAGCGCCTCCTCAGCGAGCTTCCGCTCTGTCGTATCTGTGAAGAAACCTACATTAGACGACCTTCCGTCTATCGTCACATTCGTTGTATTAATATCCGCATATATGACCGTTCCGTCCTTTCGCAGACAGGGAATATTCGCCGCCAGAGTCTTCCCCTTCCTCACCTGTGCTTCGAACTCGGACATAACATAATCCAGATCTTCCTTTGGGTGAATGTCCGGCACGCCCATGCTGGTCAGCTCTTCCTCCGTGTAGCCGAGCATCTCGCATATAGCCGGATTGGCATATCTGAACTTCTTACTCTCAACATCTGCCACCACAATCCCTTCTGCAGCAGCGCGGAACATCTCCCTGTATCTCTCTTCCGACTCGCGCAATGCCTGCTCTGCCTTCTTTCGCTCCGTGATCATACGGCTCACGCCGACAATGCCGATTATTCCCCCCTCACTATCAACCAGCGGAACCTTCGTAGTCAAACCGCACACCAAATTCCCCTCCTTATCCGTATCGGAGTCCTCGCGGTTGACCACCGGCTTGCTCGTTCGTATCATCTGCCGTTCTTCTTCATCGTACCGCTGAGCCATATCCGGCGGGTACAAATCGAAATCGGTCTTGCCGACCATATCTTTCGGATTTGCCATACCGTGAAACTTTGCAATGGCCTTATTGCAAAGCACAAATCTGCTCTCCGTGTCTTTCACATAAATCTGGTCGGGTATGTTGTCTATGAGCGTGCGAAGCATCCTTCGTTCTTTGTCCAGCGCTTCCTCGGCCTTCTTGCGCTCCGTGATCCTGCGGCCCACGCCGACAATGCCGATTATTTCCCCCTCACTATCGACCAGCGGAACTTTGGTAGTCAAGCCGCATACCCGGTTTCCGTCCTTATCCGTACCATATTCCTCATGGTTGACCACCGGCTTGCCGGTTCGGAGCACCTGCCGTTCTTCTTCCTTGCACTGCTGAGCAGTGTCCGGCGGGTACAAATCAAAATCGGTCTTGCCGACCATCTCTTCCAGATTTGCCATACCGTGAAACTCTGCAACGGCCTTGTTGCAAAGCACAAATTTGCTCTCCTTGTCTTTTATATAAATTTGGTCGGGTATGTTGTCTATGAGCGTGCGAAGCATCCTTCGTTCTTTGTCCAGCGCTTCCTCGGCCTTCTTGCGCTCGCTGACATCACGGTTCGAGCCGATAATTCCGATTATCTTTCCATTGTCGTCGCGCCACGGCACCTTGGTATTCGAGGCCCAGGCCACATCAAGTGTCCCGTTCACCCCCGGTTTTTCTTCGTTAATCACCGCCCTGCCGGTCCGAATTATCTGCTGCTCCTGCTCGTAGTATCCCCGTGCCTTTTCCTTCGGATAACGGTCAAAATCGCTCTTGCCGACCAAATCTTCCGGATTTTCCAGCCCGGCCTCGACGGCAACCGCCCGGTTGCATATTACAAACCGCCCCTGTGTATCCTTGACATAAATCCGGTCCGGCAGAGAGTCAATCACACATCGCAGAAGATTCCGCTCCCGCGCAAGCCCCTGCTCGATTTGTTTATGCTCGGTTATGTCCCTTATCGAGCCAACAATCTGCACCACCCTGCCGCCTTCACAAATCGCGCTGCCGGCCTCCTCGACATACACCCAGCCGGCGTCCCTGCTCGACAGCCGAAACTCCGTGGGAAACTCCCGGCCCGTCTCCACCGTCTTGGCCAGGTCGCGCATCACGTGTTCCATGTCATCCGGATGAATAAATTCGCTGAGGTTATGACCCACGACATCTTCCGCAGAGTATCCCAGCTTCGATACCTGTGGACTGACAAACGTCAGTGTCCCGTCCCGTGTTACCGAGTAAATGATGTCCTGCGTGTTCTCGACAACCGCCCGGTATCGCTGCTCATACTGCAACATCTGCTCGGCGTGCTGATGTTCGGCCCGCAGCCGCTCCACCTGCGAGCGCAGAGTCCTCACCTGCTCGAACAGCTTCTCTTTGGTTAATTCGCTGTCACCCATACGTCTGTTTCAGCCCCTCTGTCGCATCATTGCCTCACCGAAAACGCCGTCGCCCTTCTGCTGCCGCCCGGCTACTGGTCAAGGCCGAAGAATCTGAGCCATTGTTCGGTTTCACTTTCGTTAAGGCCCCGGCGTTTTCCGTCCGGCTCGGTAAATCTTTTTTTCCTGCGGCTCAACTGTTTGAGCACTTCCTTCCAGAAAACTTCGGATTTCACCGTTGTCGCCCTTCGTGCCCGGGCCGCATCCCGCAACTCGCGGTCGCTGCTGACAACGGTCAGCCGCCTCGGCGCGGTGCTTGCAGTTATCTTGTGTTTGATTATCGTGTCACAATCGACCTCACGACCGGAAAAAGCTACTTCCACGCCGGTTATGTTATCAAATCCGCTCTTGTCGGGCGGCCCGAGGCCGTCGAATATAACCTGCCCCTTATCGCCGATTAGCTCCAGATACACGCCTATGGTTCGGCACAGATAAAGCTCACCGACCGGCTCATCGTCCCGGTCTGTTTTACGAATCGCCCAGAGCAGATTATAACCGTCAATAATAAACGGCATCACTTATCCATCCGCAGAAAATCTTACTTCACCGCCGACGATTGTTTTGTCAACCTTGGCTTTGAGCGTCCAGCCGTCATAAGGACAGTTCCTGCTCTTGGAGCGAAAAGCCGCCGCGTCAACCCTGTACTCGGCATCCGGGTCGATAATGGTCACATCCGCCTGTTTGCCCTTGGCCAGCGTGCCTTTATCGACGCCTATTATGTTGGCCGGCTTTTCCGTCAAAAGCCGAATCAGCCCGGGCCATTCGAGAACCCCCGGCTCGAGCAATGCCCTGACATAAAGGCCCAGAGCACACTCTAAAGACACTATGCCGAACGGAGCCGCCAAAAACTCCAGCTCTTTTTCGCTCCGCAGATGCGGCGCGTGGTCGGTTACAAGAGCATCAACCACTCCCTCCGCTATCGCCTTCTTCAACGCCTCGATGTCACTCTCGCTGCGAAGCGGCGGATTGACCTTGAAATTCGTATCATACTCGCCGCAGTTTTCCTCGGTCAAAAGCAAATGGTGCGGCGTTACCTCACAGGTAATCGGCACTGAATCCTTTTTGGCATCGGCTATCAGCCGTATAGCCCCCGCCGTCGAGACGTGCTGGGCGTGGTAACGGACATTTGTCTTTCTGACGAGCTGGATGTCCCGCCACAGCATCGCCTCTTCGGCCAGGCCGTCTATTCCCGGCAGGCCGAGTATTGTCGAATAATACCCCGAGTTCATCACCCCGTTTGCTGCAATCCTGTCGTCCTGGCAGTGCTGCGCAACAACCACATCGAACATACCGGCGTACTTCAGCGCCCGAAGCATCACCGCCGGGTCCTGAACGCCGTTGCCGTCGTCCGTAAAGCCGACGGCGCCCGCCTCAGCCATAAAGCCCATCTCTGCAAGCTCAACGCCCTCGCGCCCCCTGGTGATGGCCCCCATCGTATATACGTGCGTTTTCCTTGCCTGCCTTGCCTTTCGATGAACGTATTCCACGTCCGTCTCGTTTTCTATGGGCGGTCTTGTGTTCGGCATAGCGACTACCGAGGTAAACCCCGCCGCCACCGCCGCCGCCGAGCCGCTTGATATCGTCTCTTCCTCCTCGTCGCCCGGCTCGCGAAAATGTACGTGAATATCAATCAAACCCGGCACAACCAGCTTGCCCGTTGCATCGATAACCTCCGCCGCAGGCGCGTCAATCTCGCCCACTGCCGCAATCTTGCCGTCGGCGATAAGTACGCTGCACTTGTCGTCGATGCCGTTGGCAGGGTCTATCACCCGCCCGTTCTTTATCAATAGTTCAGAGTTCACTGTAAAATAATCAATAACCAATCATCAATAATCATTTTTTCTGCGCCGCCGCCTGGTTGACTAAAAACAGAACCGCCATTCTCACGGCCACGCCGTTTGTTACCTGCTCCAGAATAACGCTGTTTTTGCCGTCCGCCACCTCGCTTTCCATCTCAAGGCCCCTGTTAATCGGCCCCGGATGCATC
>CAZPDW010000061.1:1768-11726 GCA_964585535.1 uncultured Pirellulales bacterium | reverse complement strand
CACATCACCGCCGAGACCGCCAACCTCGCCCGCACACTCAAGGCCGGCGGCGCAAACACCGTCCTCTGCGCCTCGAACCCGCTCAGCACACAGGACGACGTCGCCACATCACTCGTAAAGGATTTCGGCATACCCGTTTTCGCGATATGCGGCGAAAACCGCAGCACATACTACAAACACATCAACGCCGCAATCGACCACAAACCCGTCATCACCTTCGACGATGGCGCAGACCTCGTAACCGAGCTGCACACACGCCGAAAGAAAGACGCCGGCCGAATCATCGCTTCTATGGAAGAGACCACCACCGGCGTAATCCGCCTCCGCGCACTGGCGAATCAGGGCAAGCTCAACTTCCCCGTCATCGCCGTGAACGACGCCGACAGCAAACACCTCTTCGACAACCGATATGGCACCGGACAATCCACCGTCGATGGCATCATCCGCGCGACCGACTTTCTGATGGCCGGCAAAAAAGTCGTTGCCGCCGGCTACGGCTGGTGCGGACGCGGCTTCGCTATGAGGGCACGCGGTATGGGCGCCATAGTTATCGTTACCGAAGTCGATTCGATTAAGGCAATCGAGGCCGCTATGGACGGCTTTACCGTTATGCCGATGGCCGAGGCGGCGAAAATCGGCGACCTCTTCGTTACGCTCACCGGCGACAAAAACGTCATCCGCGCCGAGCACTTCCGCGTAATGAAAGACCGCGCCGTCGTCGCAAACAGCGGCCACTTCAACGTCGAAATTGATATCCCCGGTCTTAAAAAACTCAGTAAAAAAATAAACCGCGGCGTCCGAAACCACGTCGATGAATACGTCCTTAAAAACAACAGGAGAATCCACCTGCTCGCCGAGGGCCGGCTCATCAATCTCGCCGCCGCCGAGGGCCATCCCGCCTCCGTTATGGATATGAGCTTTGCAACTCAGGCGCTCGAAGCCGAGTACGTCGTCAAAAACCGGCACAAATTCACCGTCGCCGTCCACGATGTCCCCACCGAAATCGAGCAAAAGGTCTGCCGGCTCAAACTAAAATCAATGGGAATCCTCATAGACAAGCTTACGCCCGAGCAAATAGAATACCTCGCCGCCTTTGGCGAAGGGACTTAAAAAAAAATGTGTAATACCGTCCTTTTTGCAGTCGCCTTACTGACGCCACTAACCGTCTTCGCCTCCGGGCAAAAAATCCCGGCGTGCGATGAATCTTTTGTGCTGAACCGCATAGATAACCTCCGCAAAAAATATGCCGAGGCATCGACCGGACGCATAGATCTGCCCGAATCCGACTACGGCCCGAACGCAGTTTCCAGCGGCGACTCCACCTTCCGGTTCATCGCCCTGCAGAACCCCGCCCGGCAAAAGAGAAAATGCAGCATCCGGCTGAACCGGTCCATAGGCCTGGCCCGGGCCGAGACCGTCGAGTTGAGACAGCTCTACCCGACCGAAAAAATTATCGGCCTGTACCGCTACAACCCCGGCTATTACGTAACCTTCTACGTCCCGCCCTGCCGGGCCGCCCTGCTGCTGGCGACGACAAAACCACTTAACGAAATCAGCGTCTATGGCTGTGATTATCAGCTCGTTCGAGACAACCCCGGCAAGGGCGTCGTCATCGACCTGCTCGCACCGCCCGGCAGCCGACGGCTCGTTACTGTCACGGCCCCGCACAGAAAATTCAAAAATGCCATCCTCGACGGCGCACCCCGCCCCGATGCCGCCGATGGAAAACCATTCTACGTCTCATTCGGCGGCGAACCGAATACGCTGGCTGCCCATAGAAAGCTCGGCGCTCTGAAACCCGTCGATGTACCCGAAGAGGCCGAAACTCTCTGCCCGAATACCCGGCCCGCCCGAAAGGCATACCGGCTCTCAACCACTATCACCGAGGCCGCACCAAACACCCTTCTCGCCATACCCCTCGAGGCCGGCTGTAACCGGCTCAACGCCTGTGCCTTCGTCCGCATCAGCGGCAAATCCGGGATTGCTTCTTTCGCAACCATATCAATCCCCGACTCATTGCGGCACAAAAAAACCGCCCCTGCCGTAATCTGCCCTGCCTTTTATGTCCCCGTCACCGCCGACATCATCGACAAAAAAATCAACATCTTCCTGCTCCTGCACGATGACAGCCAACCCGCCATAAAACCCGAATGCTACATCACCGCCTACCCGCACCCCTACGAATCCAAACGGCTAATTCTCGAATAACCACGCAATACGCAATACAAGATACAAAATGCGAAATAGGAATCACCCAGAATTCAAAGCAATCCTCTTCGACCTCGACGGCACACTGCTCGATACCCTCACCGACCTGGCAAACGCAATGAACCGTACCCTTGAAGCAATGGGCTTTGTCCCTCATCCGGTCGAGGCCTACAAATACTTCGTCGGCGACGGCATCGAAAACGAAGCAAAACGCGCACTGCCCCATAATCACCTAAATGAAAAAACGCTCGCAAAATGTATCGAGCTGGCCCGAGCCGAGTACGCCCGCTGCTGGACTGAACACACAAAACCGTATCCCGGCATCGGCGAGCTGCTCGGCAACCTTACGCAGCGCGGCGTCGTTATGGCCATCCTCTCAAATAAGCCCGACGATTTCACAAAACTTATGGTCGAAAAACTCCTGCCCGACCGGCAATTCGAAATCGTCCGCGGTGCGATAGACGGCGTCCCCATCAAGCCCGACCCCGCCGCAGCGCTGGCAATCGCAAAGCAATTGAAAATCCCGCCGAAAAACTTCCTCTACTTAGGCGACACAAACACCGATATGAAAACCGCCGTCAACGCTGGAATGTACCCCGTCGGCGCCACTTGGGGCTTTCGCAGCAAGGAAGAACTGCTCGAAAACGGCGCAAAACAACTCGTCCACAATCCTGCGGACATCTTCACGTTCCTCGACAACGATGCCTTATAAATATCATCGTAAGCATCAAATCGGCAAAGCTATCTCAACCCTCCGCTTGCAACGTCTCCTCTATCTGTGTATAACTATCAGCAAACAAAACCAATCGGCCCGAATCGGCTCGTAGAAGACCAAAATGACTCGTTCAAAACCCATATCTGTTTACATCGCACTAATAACCGTTCTCGCAATCTCAACACAAACACTCGCCGAAACTGGGATTCCTATCTGGCAGTTCCACGACGACGGCTCATTTGACTTAAAGGCCGGGCCGCTGTCCCTTACCGGCTGCTACCCCGCCATCGACGGCCATTCGGCCTTTGCAAAGTCCGTCACCATCAGGCAGAACCCCCGGGGCGGTAAAATCACATATCAGCTCACCAAAGCCGAGCTTATTCTGGAGTTCAGATACGACCGCGACTCCGCCATCCTGAGCACAACTCTCAAAGGCCTGAGTACGGCCCCGCACTGGATTTACCCCATCGCCCAGAGCAAAGTCGCCGGCGCCGACCGCTACTTCAAGCAGGGCATCGGCTTCGCAGGCCCGTCCGGCGTCCGCAAAATAAAACCACCCGTTATCCGCCGCGAATCGCGCACAGCCGACGAGACAATGTCCTTCGACAGCTATCTAACCTTTGCGCTAATCGCACCGGACGACACAACCCTGGCCCTGGCCGCCTACGAACACTCCAGTTTCCTCCAGCGAACCACGTTTTACAACCGCCAGTACCGCTACGGCCTTATCGACCGATGGCTCGATAGCGACAGATGGTTCATCGAGGCCGGCTTCGCCACCGAAAACATCGCCATCAAAAACGCTGAATTGAAACTGCCCGACCTGCACTTTGTAACAGGCCCTGTTCCCTTCGACACGCTGCGCCGGCTTGCCAAAAACATCGCCAAAGCCAACAGCGTCAAACTCGACAAACCCACCTCATACCACTGGTGCTCCTGGTACGACTGCGAAAAGAACTTCAGCATCGACAAGCTCGAAAGCTTCCTCGCCGGTCTCAAGACAATCGACCCGCCAAGCCCGATAACGGCTATCCAGATAGACGACTACTGCACCTACGGCGACTGGCTCGGGCAAAACGAAAACTGGCCCGACACCGTTAAGCCCGCATTCGAAAAAATCATCGCCGCCAGCTACCGGCCCGGCATCTGGGTCGCCCCGTTTATGGTCGATTCACGAAGCAAACTCTACAAAGACCACCCGGACTGGGTCCTGCACGATGCCGACGGCAATGCCGTCATACACTGGAAGCGCCCCGGCTACGATGTCCTCGCCCTCGACTCCAGCAATCCCGACGCCTTCGAGTACCTGCGAAACGTATTCAGCACTCTGCGCCGCTGGGGAGCCGCCTACTATAAAACCGACTTTATGGACTGGGGTCTTGTTGACTCCACAAAAGTAAAGCGAGCAACACCAGGAAAGACCTCTGTGCAATACTTTGTCGATGTCGCCGATATGATTCGCTCCGAAATCGGCGACGAATCCTTCTGGCTCGGCTGCATATCTCCCTTTGCGCCGATGGTAGGCCGAGTCGATGCCGTCCGGGTCGCAAACGACGTACACTGGTCATGGTCACAGGGCGGCATCGGCAATATGTTCGCCGAGACCTTCGCCGATGAGTATTTTAACAACATCCTGTTCGCAAACGACCCCGATGTCCTCTACGTCCGCGAGTATAACTGCGAACTAACCGAAGATGAGATTTATTCGATTGCGCTCTGGGCCGGTATCTTAGGCGGTACCGTTAATACATCTGACCGATTCAACCTGCTTGCTCCCGACCGTCTTCGGCTGTGGCGATTCGTCCAGCCAAGCCCTCAACATCACATCGCCCAACTGCCCTTCTTCTCGAAACCATACGCCGACCAGCGCATCCTCGTCGCCGTCCGCCCCTGCCCCGGCCGAAACGCTTTCGCAGTTTTGTTCGTAAACCACACCGACAAACAAGCCGCCGAAGAGTATAAAATCCGTGATTTAACAACTCATAGTGAGCTTCTCGCCTTCGAATGGAAACCGGCCCACAACAAGCCAATGGACAGAGTGTCTTCTCTGAAAATCACCCTAAAACCCCACGCCTCAATTCTCTATTATTTAACCGCCGATGATTCTCCGCCTCCTCGCCGGCTCGTCGAGGCCCCCGGCCATCCTTAAAACCCGAACCGGCCCGGACCAAAAGGCCCCTATCGGCCCATACGCCGACGCCCAGTGGTGATTTTTCGTATTGCGTCGTGCGTATCGCGTGAGGCAATGAAACAGAGCGCCGGCTTTTTTCTTTTTACCTTGGGGGTTGTGTGTTAAAATCTCCGGCGGTGGATTCTCAGAAATTTTCAAGGATGAGGTATGGGCCGGTCAAATATAGCAAAAGCAAAAAGCATCCCCACAGAGAATAAATTAAAACTAAACTCTGCGGACTCGGCGGTCTCCGAGGTAAATATAGAAAGCAGCCCCACGGATATAACGGGTAAGCGATTCCATTTCATCGGTGCCGGCGGGGTGGGTATGAGCGGTCTGGCGGAGCTTTTGATTAGGCACAAGGCGATTGTCACCGGCTCGGACCGGGCGCCGACCGCCGTTACCGACCGCCTGCGAAGGGCAGGCGCCGATATAAAGCCGGGCCATAGCACCGACAACCTCAATCCCAAAACAGATGCAGTAGTCATATCGGCAGCCATAAAGCAAGACAATCCCGAGCTTAGACTTGCTCGTGAGCGGGGGCTGAAGGTTTACAAATACGCTGAGATGCTCGGCTGGGTCTTCAATCGCTACCGCGGCATAGCAGTTGCCGGGACACACGGCAAGAGCACAACCAGCGGCTGGCTGGTGTATTGTCTAAAGCAGGCGGGGCTTGACCCGAATTTCATCGTCGGAGCCGATATCACTCAGCTTGGCTGTTCCTCCGGCATCGGCGATGGTGATTGTTTTGTCGCCGAGGCCTGCGAATACGACCGGAGCTTCCTGAATCTAAGGCCGAAAATTGCCTGCATACTAAATATCGAGCAGGACCATCTGGACTATTACAGAGACGAGGCGGAGATAGTCGATGCCTTCCGCGATTTTGCCCTCGGTACGAAATCGGACGGCGTGGTGATTGCAAACGGCGACGATAAGAATGTCACAAAAGTCCTGCAGGCATTGCCTGATAATCTGAGTTGCGAGACGTTCGGATTTGGCGAGGGATGTAATTGGCGCGCGGAAAATGTTCGAGCCAATACCGGGCTGTATGAGTTTGATGTCTGTCGCGATGGTGAGCCGCTTGGCCGGACGCAGACATCTCTGCCGGGCAGGCACAATGTCGCCAATGCCCTTGCGGTGGTTGCAGCGGCGGTCAATGCCGGCGCCGAGCCGGGACGGGCGCTCGAGCTTTTGGCCGGCTTTACCGGCGTGGACCGCCGGCTGACACTGAAGAGCCGGGCAAAAGGCGTGACCGTCCTCGATGACTATGCTCACCATCCCACAGAGATTATGGCGTCACTGCGGGCGATACGCGAGAGGTTCAACCCGAAGCGGCTCTGGTGCGTTTTTCAGCCGCACCAGTACAGCAGGACAAGGTTTTTGCTTGATGATTTTGCCGAAAGCTTTAAGTTAGCCGATGTAACTATAGTGCCGGACATTTACTTTGTTCGGGACTCCGAGGCCGCCAGAAAGCAGGTCAGTTCGCAGGTGCTCGTTGACAGAATACGCGGCAACGGAAGCAATGCGGCGTTTATCGACGGCTTTGGCGCGATTTGCGAGTATCTAAAAGATAATGTAAGTGCCGGCGACGTGGTCGTTACGATGGGCGCCGGCGATGTTTGGAAGGTGGCCGATGAATATATTCAGTGGCTTGGAAAAAATAGTTGAGACCGATTGTTCCCTGGCCAACCAGACCTGGTACGGTCTTGGCGGGCCTGCCGATTACTTCATCAGGCCGAAAAACCTCGAGCAGCTTTTGAAGGTGGTCAAGCGCTGCAACGAAAACAAGGTGCCGATATACGTACTCGGCTTCGGCTCGAATCTTCTGATAAGCGACGCCGGCGTTCGCGGAGCGGTGATACAGCTTAAGGCCGGCGATTTCGCAAAAGTGGAATTTGCAGAGGAGCAAATAACCGTCTGGGCCGGGGTCGAGCTGAGCCGGCTCGTGCTGGATTGCGTCAAGAAAGGGCTTTCAGGCCTTGAGACGCTGACCGGCATTCCCGGTTCGGTGGGCGGCGCCGTTCGGATGAATGCGGGTGGTAATTTCGGCGATATCGGTGCGGTTGTCGAGTCGGTGACTTTGATGGACTCGGACGGCAGTGTTTTTGAAAAGTCGAAGCCCGAGCTGGAATTTGACTACCGGCGCAGCAATATAACGGCTAAGTTTATCCTTAACGCCCGAATGAAGCTCAGCGGCGGCGACCCGGAGCAGATTATGCGTACGGTCAAGGAGATATGGGTCTATAAGAAAAACAACCAGCCGTTAAATACGGTCAATTCCGGCTGCATATTCAAGAACCCTCACGGCGAATCGGCCGGGGCAATCATCGACAGGGCGGGGCTGAAAGGACTGCAGGTCGGCGGGGCGGTGGTCAGTGAGAAACACGCCAATTTCATCATTGCGCACAGGGGCTGTACGAGTAAAGATGTAATGAGGTTGATAGACATAGTGACCGAGAGGGTCGCCGAGCAGCTCGGTATCGACCTGAAGCTTGAGATAGAAATCTGGAAATGATGATGGATGTCAGGGAGTCTGCAGGTTCGGACGATTTTGAAGTCGGTCATGGCTTGAAAGCGGCTGTTCTGATGGGGGGAGTAAGCCGGGAGCGGGACGTAAGTCTGGAAAGCGGAAGCTGCGTGGCCCAGGCCCTGCGGGATGCGGGTTTGGAGGTTGTCGTTTCGGACATTCGCCCCGATAACCTTGGCATACTGGAAGACGACAGTATCGATGTGTTTTTTATTGCGCTGCACGGCGAATTCGGCGAGGACGGCCGGCTTCAGCGGATACTCGAAAACAGACGGTTGATTTACACCGGCAGCGGGCCCGAGGCGAGCAGGCTGGCATTCGACAAGATAGCCGGCAAAAGGGCTTTTACGGAAGCGGGCGTGCCGACGCCTGCGGCAATCGAATTTGCCTCCGATGCCGACGGCCGCGACCTCGAAAAACAGCTTAAAAGCTTGGCGGGCAGGTACGTTGTCAAGCCGCTGCGCCAGGGCAGCACGATTGGTGTTTCCATTGTCGATGATGTTGCCGCCGCTGTGGAAACGGCACACAGATGCAGGGAAGAATTCGGCGACTGTATGGTTGAGCAATACATAGCGGGCAGAGAGCTGTCGGTCGGGATGCTCGGTGAGCTGTCCCTGCCTGTCGTTGAAATCCGCGCCGAGGGCGGCTTCTACGATTATCACGCCAAGTACCTCGACGACAATACCGAGTATCTGTTCGATACGATTGACAGCGAAAAATTAGTGGCCGATATACACAGGGCGGCGCGGGCCTGTTTTAATGCGCTGCAGTGCCGGCACTTCGGGCGGGTTGATTTCATCTTAGACGGCGACGGCGTGCCTTACGCCCTCGAGGTCAATACGATTCCGGGCCTGACCGGACATTCGCTTCTGCCTATGGCGGCGGCAAAAATCGGGCTTTCTATGAGCGGCTTGTGCCTCGAAGTCGTGAAGATGGCGACGAAAGACCAAAGGCCGGAACAGATGGTTAATCCGGCAGTGGACAATAGAGAATAGCCGTGGCCAGGGGAAAAACAAAAAAAAAGCAGGCGAAACGACTATCGTTTACGTTCGGGACCTCGAAAAAAAAGCAAAGTGCCCGGGCAAAAGCCGCTCTACATCCGGGACAAGTCCTGAAGGCGGCGGGGGTGGTCTTTGTACTGGTCGGGGTCGTGCTGGGCCTTGTTTTTCTTAACAGATATTTAAGGCAAGACCTCGGCCTCGGCACCCATATCGGCTCGATTGAATTTGCCGGTGACAAACCCGACTGGCTCACAGAGCAGCTCTACAAGCGTGTATATGCCGCTGCAACGGCCGGGGCGGCGGACTTGCGACTCTATGATGAAACCACGGCGGCTCGGGTACAGCAAAATATCGAATCCCGGCTGAGCTGGCTTGCCGACGTTAAGGTGCAGGTTACCGCTGAGAAGATTCGCATCTTTGGCCGATGGCGAAGGCCCGTCGCCCTTGTTCAATGGGGCCTGGAAAAGTTCTACGTCGATGCCGAGCTTGTCGTCCTCGATTATGTGCCCATCCCGGCTCTGCCGATAGTAACGCTCACCGGCCTGACGGTCGGGGCAAAAACACCCGTTGCCGGAGAAGTCTGGTCGGCCGACGACTTGAATGCCGCCTTAGCCGTGCTGACCCGCCTGCAGCGTATGGACGAGGCCGTAACACCTGACAAGCCGCTCTTAGCCGAAATTGACAGTATCGATGTGAGTAACTTCCGGGGACGGCGAAGCAAAAGCCGGCCGCATATCGTCCTTTACACAAAAGACCACACCCAAATTATCTGGGGCGCCGAAATCGGCGCCTGGCAGCGGTATCTCGAGGCCACCGACGAGCAAAAACTCGCCAAGCTCTACGCATACTACGAGCAATATGGCACACTGGCCGGCGTCAAATACATCAACCTGCGCGACCCGCAGAAGATAATCTACCTGCCGATTGACAAGTATTAGCCGCAGAGACAAACCGCACGGATAACTTACGGCGCGGCCTGTTCGAGCCAGTGCCGCCCGAGGATGAGGGTTATGTTCTGAAATATCTTTTTCATCACGGGCTTTACGAGCTTGTATTTGCCGAGACTGTTGTCGCTGATTCTGCCGTTGACAACGACGACGGGGATATTTGAGTCGTGTGCGATTTGTGCGAAATTCGGCCAAACCTCAAACTCCATCAGCGAACACATGCTTGGGCGGATGTTCTCGAAGGCGCGCTGCATAGTGAGCAAAAAGTCCAGAGGGAAGTAGAAGACGGCAAATTGGGCACCGTAGAGCTTGCCGGCGCGGTAGCGTTTGTGCCGGAGCATGCGATAAACGACAATGGGGCTTATTGCTGCGGCAGCGAGCAAGTATGCA
>CAZPDW010000061.1:0-1668 GCA_964585535.1 uncultured Pirellulales bacterium | reverse complement strand
GGGGCGATGTCGCCGGGGATACCGATGAACTGGAGTTCGAGGCTGGGGTCGTCCTGGAGGAACAAGCCGCCGCCGCGAAGGACGAGATTGTAATAGGGAAAAAGGTTCATTCCGATGATCCCGTCGAGAGTTCCGCCTTCGGGTGAAGCGACATCGAGGAGAACAACGGGGACATTTTCGAATACGAGCCATTGGCCCAGTGCGGGAATTTTGATTGAGTCGATATAGAATGAGGGGAACCAGTCTGCCGCGCCGGTGACGTCCTGTATCTTCACTTCGAAGTCGGGGTAGTCCGGGGCGAGGGCGAGTCTGGCTCCGATTCTCGAACCGATGACAGTGACCTGAGCGCCGGTATCGAGCATGAAGCGGTCTTTGTCGATGGCGATGTTGCCTGATTCGGTAAGGTCAACACTGTGGACGAAGAAGACACTTTGCGAGAGATTCCCCATAATGACCGATGGCGTCTGTGGGGTGCTGAAGTCAAGATCGAAGAGGTCTCCAAAGATATCGAAGAGATTGATGTAGGGAACGTATTGGACCGAGGTGCCGCCGAGCGGTCTTAACTCGAGGGGGGCCCTGATAGAGTAGTCAGGTATTGCACCGGAGTATTGCTCGTGGAATGTGACTTTCGGGCCTGTGTATTGTTGGCCATTGCGGTTGACGCTGATCTGTTGGTCGTTACGGATAACGGCGGTGTAATAGACAGCCAGAGGTGTACCGATGGCTGTGGGCAAGTCGGGTGTCGGTGGTGTGACGGGTTTTCCGACGATGATGGCTGTGTTCGTCATGCCGACAACTCCGGAAGTGTCCGAGAAAAGACCGCCTGCGTCGATTGCGCCGAGGCCATCGACGAAGATTCCTATTGGCTGGCTTACCAACGCCTCGACCGAGTCGATCACACCAGAGATATAAACGGGGTTCTCAGAGACCAGGTCGTTGCTGAAGAGCTCCGACTGCACGGCGTTGGCATTGCCCATAAGGTGAGCGCTTGCGCCGGTGTCGAATATGCCGAGACAATAATCGGTTTGCGGGTCATAGTCATTGGGGCAGTTGTTTGAGATAGTGGTTGTCGGCACGGCTTCGAGTTCGAGTTCTTCAAGGCGGTCCTTGGTGACGACAACGACGGTCCATGGAATGAAACCGTCTATCGGTGGAGATTCAATAACATTGGCAAGGATTGACGGGCCGGTTGTTCCAGCGAGGTAGATGGTTTTCTGTACAGGGCGTTTGGCGTGGTCGCGTGGCCTTGCGAGTGTAGGGGGCTGTTTGCCCTTTGGATATCTGATTGATTTGACGCGGTTTCCGCCGGGCAGGCGCCAGTTGACCTTTTCTTCTTTCCAGCCGGGCCGCTCTGCCGAGGCGATAGATGACCAGAACACTACGGCAACGAGCAGTAGTCTGACATGCGGGCGTGCCGGAATCTTCGGACCTGTGCTTTTCATCACTGTAATTCTTCCAGTCAAAACTCATTATACCATAACAAGCGAATTATGCACAGCCCAAATCGCTTCGATGGCCCGGCTCACCGCCGGCGCAGCCAATTCACTTGACTTATGCGGGATTTTAGCGTAATAGAAACGTATGCTTTTTCGGTCCCCGTAGCTCAATTGGACAGAGCGTTGGCCTCCGGAGCCAAAGGTTGTGCGTTCGAGTCGCACCGGGGATATT
>CAZPDW010000060.1:0-11963 GCA_964585535.1 uncultured Pirellulales bacterium | reverse complement strand
GAGGAAGTCTTCCCGGATGGACCTTGACGTCTCGAGAGCCAGCCGGTCTTTTGGCGACAGCGCCTCGGCGCCTACCAGCCGGACGATTTCAAGAAGCTCGGCTTCCTGTTCGAGCAAACCCATAGCTTCGACCGTAAATCTTTCCATTTGTTCGCCCTGTTGTTTATCCTCAAAACAATCTTTCAAGTACTGTTTGTAGAACGAATAACTCGTGAGCCAGTCGATGGCGGGAAAGTGCCTCTGGTAAGCGAGCCGTCCCTGCAGCGACCAGAACACCTTTACAACGTGCAGCGTCGCCTGTACGACCGAATCGGACAAATCGCCGCCGGGCGGGCTGACGGCTCCGATTATGGAAAGTGTGCCTTGCCGCTCGGGACTGCCCAGGCAGTTGACCCTGCCCGCTCTTTCGTAAAAGGAAGCGATTCTGGCGGCTAAGTAGGCGGGATACCCTTCCTCGGCGGGCATTTCTTCAAGCCGGGTCGAGATTTCCCGCATTGCCTCGGCCCATCTGCTGGTGCTGTCGGCCATAAGCGCGACGCTGTAACCCATATCGCGGAAGTATTCGGCGATTGTGATACCGGTATAGACGGATGCCTCCCTGGCCGCCACCGGCATATTGGACGTGTTGGCAATCAGGACCGAGCGCTTCATCAGGGGCTCACCGCTTCGGGGGTCTTTCAGCTCCGGAAACTCGGTGAGCACGTCGGTCATCTCGTTGCCCCGTTCGCCGCAGCCGACATAGACCACTATATCGGCATCGACCCACTTGGCGAGCTGGTGCTGCACGACGGTCTTGCCCGTTCCGAACGGGCCCGGCACGCAGGCGGTGCCGCCCTTGCCAATCGGAAAAAAGGTATCGATAACCCGCTGGCCCGTTACGAGAACCATATCAGGCGCAAGACGTTTGCCTACCCGGCGGGCATTTCGCACGGGCCAGGTCTGCATAAGTTTTACCTGATGTTCTTTGCCGTCCTTGCCTTCGACGACGGCCACCGTATCCTCGACGGTGAACTCGCCCTGCTTTATGCCCTTGAGCTTTCCGGCTACGCCGGGCGGTATCATTATCTTATGCTTTACTAAGGTGCTCTCATCAACCTCGCCTATGATGTCGCCGGCGGTAACCTCGGCTCCCTCAGCGACGGCCGGCTCGAAGCGCCACTTTTTGTCCCTGTTAAGGCCGGGCATCGAGCTTCCCCTGCTCATAAACTCTCCCTCGGCCTGCACGAGGGAATCGAGCGGCCTCTGGATACCATCATAGATACTCTCAATCAAACCGGGGCCTAACTCGACGCTCAGGGGGACCTCGGTATCGACGACGGGGCCTCCAGGGCCTATGCCGGTGGTCTCCTCATAGACCTGTATCGATGCCGTATCGCCTTTAAGCTCGACAATTTCGCCTATGAGTTTCAGTTCGCCGACGCGTACGACGTCGTACATTCGCGAGCCGGCCATACCCTCGGCAACCACAACAGGCCCGGCCACCTTCACTATTTTGCCTTTGCTTGTCTGGCTCATTATTTTGTACCCAAACCTTCGTTATGCGATTTTCGCTCTTAGCCGAAAAACAAACCGGCTAATTACCTTCCAGAATATCAATACCGGTCGCCATCTTGAGAACCCTGCCGAGGGCCTGCGTAGCAAAGCCCTCCGGCTCGGTCGTGAACGGCACCGTTACCACACAGGGGACCGGCTGAGAGCGGACATCGGCGAAATACTGCTCGGCCCCGGCGGCTACGTTCTCCGCCACGACCACCAGGGCATAGCCCGCGTCGATTATGCTGCGGGCGTTTTTTTCAATTTCGCCGGCGTTGTCGCCGACCGGGTACGTATCAAGCCCGAGCGCCGCAAACGGCATCACAAAATCGGCATTACCCAGCACCGCAACTTTGCCTTCCATAGGTTTTTCCCCCGGCTTATCCGAGCCGATCCAGTATAAGTTTAGGATTAAGATTATTTCTTTTTGCTGTAAGTATCAGCCGAACGGTGCGAATCTCATACTCGGCGGCGAGCAAATAGGCGATAATCGGCTGAGGCCCGGCTGTGATCTGAGTCGTCGAGCCGAGATAGCCGTTGAGGTATTCGTCGCACTGCTGTTCGAGTTTTAAGAACGATTTTTGCGACGCCAGATAGCCGGCGCCCGCCTGCACTGCTTCATAGTACGGTGTTGCGAAGAACAACTGTGCGACGGACTCGTTGCCGATGTCGAGGCCCTGCCTGAAGCGTCCGGTCTCGATGAAGCCGCCGGCGAGAAAAACGTTACGCTGTTCGGATTCGGTCAGCTTTAGCCGAAACATCGTCCGAATGTTCGTCAGGTCGATTTGTATTCGGAAAAGCCCGGCTAAGAACACGCTTGCAAGCTTATCGGCTGTTGAGAGATTGTGCTGCGCCGCGGCGGCGTCGATTGTGTAATCAATCTGGCGAATATCCTTATTCTGATAGTAGCCAAGGACGACCTGCTCGGCCAGGCCGGACAAGTATTCGCCCAGCAGGGCGTAGTTTTCCTGCTCGAAAATCTCTGCGAACTGCCCGGGCAAAATGCTGCCGTCGCCGCTGTAGTCGCCGCCAATGGGCTTTTCGGTCAGCATCCTTCGCAGTGCTAATTTCAGATTTGCAAAATCGGTGCGGGACCTGAACAGCTTGACAACCCGAGCGTCAATCATCAGCTTCTCGAAGGTATTGCGAACTTCGGCCCTGCGGGAGGCGAGGATATTTTCAAGCTCGGCGAAGCCGGTTTTGGCCTGCCCGGCGGCGTAATCGCCGGATGATAGCAGCTCGACGGCCTGTTCGTAGCCGGGCGCATTGGCCATATCGAGCAGTGTGCCTCTGCTGAGCATCTGCGCCTCGAGCGCACGCACGCGGGCGGCGCCGAATGCGTATCGCCAGTCATCGCCGCCGACGGGCGGATAACGATAAAAGTCCACAACTGACTGTCTTAGCGTCTGAGCCATTTGTTAGTCCGGCTGAAATAATTGCTTGGCCAGCTCGATATCAAGGTCGTTTCGGGCCTGGGTCAGCAGGATGTCAAACGAGACGTTGTTTTTTATCTTGCCCCGCCTGAGCACAAAGCCGCCGACGATGTCCTGCTTTTGTTCCGCCAGCCGAAGATTGCCCTTATAACCGGGGCCGAGCCGGCGATTGACCTGCTTGATGAACCTGTGGTCAAGGCGTGTCTCGTTCTTATCGACGATGACCTCCTCGTCGCCGGTTTCCACCGCGGCGAGCATCAGTTGGGTCATAAGCAGGGAAAACTCTTCGTCCGGCAATGTCTTCAACTGTTTTTGCGCCTGCTCGAAGACCTCATTAAGGATGCGGGCCTTTTCGGCGAGCCGGTCTTTGGCGATTTGCATTCTCGCCGCCGCCAGGATTCTCCGGCGTTTGTCCTCGGCTGCCCTGCCGGCAAGCTCTTCCGTCTGCCGGCTGTACTCTTCAAGCTGCTGCGCCAGTTTTGCCTGCTCGTCGGCCTGCTTTTGCTCTGCGTCTTTGGTTATCTTTTCCGCCTCGGCCCGGGCGTCCGACAATATCTTTTCAATGACCTGTTCAGCTTCCATCTGCGCTATCCATTTCTTAAGTTAGCGTTTTTTTTCATCCGGTGTTTATCAACCGCCTGTGGGCCAGTGAATACCTTTAAGCACGATGAACATTGTCACCACCAGGCCGAGCATAGCATACAACTCGACCATAACCGCGTATATGACGCCGGCCTTGAATGCCATTTCAGGTCTTTTGGCCGCCATCAGAATACCGCCCGAGCATACCTTGCCCTGATGAATTGCGCTCATCAGGCCTGCGAAGGCGACCGGCAGGGAAGCAGCTAAAATCTGCCAGCCGAGTTGGTTACTGATAGCTATGGCGCCGCCGGCGGCAAAGAAGTTCATCTTCAGCATAATCAGGAACGCCGCCAAGAAGCCGTACAGTCCCTGAGTTCCGGGCAGCACGACCATAATAAACATCTGGCCATACCGCTCGGGCTTTTCGCTCAGCACACCGGTAGCACTGCGTGCGGCGATACCGATACCTATTGCCGAGCCGATGCCGGCTAAAAAAGCCGCTAGTCCCGCACCCAACAAGGCCAATGTCATCCCATAATCTCCAGCCATTGCCAAACCTCTCTTTCTTGCCCAGTTACAACCTTCAGATTTTTTTCAGATAAATGTGCCTGTATTGCTTTGCTAACGGCTCGAACGCCCTGCCGCCGCCGGCAAAAAACTTCGGGAAAAACTCTGCGAACTGAAGCCGCAGCGTATGGACAAACGCCCCGAGGGCGTTCAAGGCCATATTGAACGAATGTCCGCCGACGAGTATCACTATAGTCAGGACAATGCCGATGCCGTATGGTATTGCAATGGTAATTTTTGCGATAACGTTGACCGCCATTGCCAGCCCGGCCGTCACCATACCCAGCGCCATCAGCCGTAGATAGCTCAGGACGTCTCCCATATAGAAAATGGCGCTGAACAGGTTATACAATCCCATTCCCAGCCGGCCGACCCAGTTTCCCTCGCGCTGACTGAACAAAAATATCAGCGCCGCCGGAACAAGGGCGACAAGCCCGAAGACCCTGCCCACTTCGTCTTTTCGGAAAATAAAGAGCACAATCGAGTTGAGCATTACCAGCCAGGTCAGCTGGTCGAACAGCGCCGCGGCAAAGGATTTGCGTTTGAGGTTGTGCACAAAGGCAATCAGCAGACCCGTTTGAATCTGGATATAGCCGAGTGTGAGCGAGAGCTTGAAGAACATCATCGGGTTCTCGAGCGGGTCAAACCACATCAGCTTCTTTCTTAGCGGTTCAAGCGCGGGTACAAACTGCTGGACGGCATCACCGAACCATCCGCCGGTGAGTGCGCCGGCCAGGACGGTCGCTACCGAGCAGAAGCCGAGCATAACGAGCAGCCGTTTGTCGCCCTGCATTTTTTTCACGAACAGCAGCATCAGGACCAGAAGCACCAGTCCGTAGCCGGCGTCCGTCAGGCACAATCCGAAGAACACCGCGAAAAACGGCGCCAGAAAAACCGTGGGGTCAACTTCAAAGTGCCTGGGCATCCCGTACAGACGGGTAATTACCTCGAATGGGCGGATTATTCTGTTATTTTCTATCTCGACGGGGATGTCTTCACCCTCGGCGGGCTTTATTTTGTGTAAGCTCGATGCGGAAAACTGCGAGACGGTTTTTTCGACGAGCCGAAAGTCCTTTCTCTTTACCCAGCCCTCCAATAAAACGGTCTGCTCGGTGGCGGGGCAGCTTAATCTGGTCTGCTCCCTATCCAGCAGGTTGTCGTAGTGGTCGCAGAGAATTTCAAGTTCGAGCAGATGTTTTGCCAGTTCAACGGCCTTGCGCTGGAGAAGCTCAAGCTGCTGAGTAGTTTGCTCCAGGCGGTCGTTTATATCCTTAACGGCGTCGGCTACCGTCCCTGTGATGCCGCCGAAACCGGCCGGCTCAAATTCCTCGCTGCGAAGCAGCTTGCGCACTTCTTCGACGGCCTCGTTGAGGCAGACAACTATGCAGGCGGTTTTGTTGTTGGCCGAGCCAACCTCCTCTATCGCGGCCCCGACTGTTTCCATCTTCTCTTTGAGACGTGGCAGGTTCTGAACAGGTATCAACCCCGCCAGGCATTGTGCCCGGCTGAGCCGGCCCAGCTCTTCGGCCGGTGTTTTCAATCGGCGCCAGGGTGCAAGCTCGGCCAGGCGGTTCTGCAAATTCTCGATATCGCCTTTACATTTTTCTATTGCCGAGTCGATTTCCTCGGCCCTGTCAACTAACCGGAGCAGTTGAGTGTCCGAGACAACCTTTTCGTAGGACTGCTCATCGACGACGGCCTTGGGGGCGAGAATGGCTGCAAGGCCGGAGGCGGATTCGGCATAGCCCTTTAGAAATGCAATGCCTTTCGACAGACGCACCGTGAGCCGTTCGATATCTCTCGGCTTTTCACCGACGGCAGCCGGCTCAGACAAGTCTTTGCTGACAATCGCTTCTTCGGCATTGAGGATTTGACAGAGGCCCTGCTGCTGAAGGGCCTCGAGAAGCTCAGCCACCTCGCTGCGATGGCTGACAATCATAAGTTTTGTCATAGCGGCTATCGCCATTTTCAGCCCTTGAGGTACTCCATTACCTTAGCCACAGCTGCGGGTATTTTTTCCTGTGCCTTTTGTCGCAGCTGCTGCGAGCTTGCGGCGGCCTCGGCCTTTAGCGTTTCGGCCTCTGCCTGGCCCTGCGATTGGCCGAGGGCAATAGCCGATTCAATTGCCGTTTTTCTCTCGGCCTCGGCCTGCTCGAGCGCATCAGCCCTGTCTGTCCGGCCCTTTTCCGCCAGGCCTGCGGCCTGCTTGCCGGACTGTTCGATAATCTGCCGGGCCTCGGACTCGGCATGCTTGATTTTTCTTATCAGCTCCATCTGTGTTCCCGTATTTTCAAAAGCATTTCGCTTAAAAGCTGCGCCGTAACAACCGGTGAACTACAAAAAACAATCATTGTATGAGTTTGTCAACCTTTGTCACGAGTTCTTTTACGTGTCTGAGTGATTCGAGAAACTTATTTCTTTCGCCTTCATTCAGGTCCAGCTCTATGATTTTTTCAATACCGCCGGCCCCGATGACAGCCGGTACGCCGACGAAATACCCACCGACATCGTATTCGCTGCCGCAATATGCGCAACATGACATAACGGATTTTTTATCGCGCAGGATGGCTTCTGCCATCTTAACGGCGCCTGCGGCAGGTGCGTAATATGCGCTGTAACCGAGCAGGTTTACAATTTCGATACCGCCTTTTCTGGTGCGCTCAATAAGTTGCGCTACAGCATCCTTATCGATAAATTCACTCAGAGGAATACCGCTAATTGAAGTAAATCTCGGCAGGGGGACCATATCATCACCATGGCCGCCCATCAGGACGGTTTTTATGTCCTCAACACTGACATTGAGCTTTTCTGCAATGAAAAAGCAGAATCTGGCGGCATCGAGAGCCCCCGCCATCCCCATTACCCTGTTTTTGTCAAAACCTGTAACCTTCGCAGCGGCATAGACCATCGCATCGAGCGGATTACAGACGACTATCACGATGCTGCCGGGGCAATGCCGGGCTATTTCCCCACTGACTTCCCTGACAATCTGGACATTTTTGGCCAATAAATCATCTCTGCTCATACCCGGTTTTCTCGGCAGCCCGCTGGTGACAATAACGATATCGCTGCCCTGCGCCTTCGAGAAGTCCGTCGTGCCGGTAATTTTCGAGTCGTACAGCTCGACGGGCGCCGCCTCGCACAAATCAAGGGCCTTACCCTCTGCCAGGCCGGGCACAATGTCAACAAGCACTATCTCGCCAAGCCCTCTCTCGGCGGCGATGTGCGCCGCCGTGGCGCCGACGTTACCCGCCCCCACTATTGTTATTTTACTTTTCTGTGCCATAACCTGTCCCGAGCCTGGGTAATAATGACGACCGAAGCCGGCCTTTTTAGCACCGGCCGGCCGAAGCTGCAAAATCAACGCCGTATTGTACGCAAAAACGCTGACGGTGCTACCAAAAAAAGCCGAAATTCATCATTTACCCGGGTTGTGCCGGCCATCCAAAAACTTATGATTCTTTTCCTTGACAAGCTGGCTGATAAAGTGATATGATATCAAGCGAATGAATTACGACGTCTAATGACGGGAGGAATAGCCAATGCGGCTGGTCGTAAAACAAGGTGATCGTACCATTAACGAGCTTCAATTCGAGAAAGGGCCTGTCTATATCGGCCGGCACAGCAACAGCCAGGTCTTTCTGCCGGATAAAACCGTCTCAAGACAGCACGCTGTGATTTACAATACGCAGGACGGCCAGTGGCTCGTAGAAGACCTGGACTCCGCCAACAAGACGCTCCTCAACGACGTCGAGATTCACAAGGCGGATATAAAAAACGGCGATACGCTCCGCATAACCGATTTCACTATCGAGGTCAGCCTCAAGGATGATACCGGCCCCGACCCGGGCGAAACCGTCGAGCTGGAGGAAGCCCCGGCAACGCTGGTCACCGGCCCGCAGATAATCATACGAAAACTCGGCGCAGAACAGGCGCCGGCAATAAGATTCCCTTCCGAGAGGGCGCCCGATTTTCTCCGGGCATCCGCGGAAATTGCAAAGGCCGAAAATATCGACAAGATCCTGCTCAATCTGCTCGATACGGTTCAGAAACAATTTAAGGCATACCAGGTCTGGTGTGCGCTGAGGCCCAGAGCCGACGGCTCCATGACCGCCCATTCCGGAAGGGAGCGAAGCGGCCAATCCATCGAACAGGGCAGTCTCGAATTCGGCGATAAAATCGGCGAGGCGATTGACAAGAAGCAGTTCATGCTGTTTATCTTTCCGCGTGATTTGAATCTCAAAAAAGAAGTCCAGGTTCGTTCAGTGGTAATCGCACCGCTGCTCACCCCGGCCGGCTGTTTCGGCGTGCTGTACACCAATAATACCTTCCGTGACGACCATTACAACCTCGGCGACGCCGACTACCTGATGCTGCTCGGTATGCACACCGCGACCATTCTGTCAAAGCTCTGACGGCGCCGCCGGCTATGAAACGCATTGGCAAAGTAGCTGCCTCCGCCCTTGCCGGTAAACGTATCCGACTCCCGGTCGCCAATGCGCTTTCGTTCATTAACAACCCTGGGATGTTTGTCAATCAAACTTTTTTACTTTCCAAAGCTTACCGCTACTGCTACAATAATCTCCGTTGTTGCGGGGGACAGGGCTCTGCCGAAGAGTAACCCGGGCATCGCAGCAACCTATACCGGCCAGAGGCGGTTTAACCGCCACCTTTGCTTGTTACCTATCCAGGTAGTTAAAAGCGATAAACTCCGGCCCGCCAGAGGCGGGCTGATAAAAATAACCAGGCGTTGTGCTTCAAATCGAAATACGTCTTTATGATTCACGGCCTCTGGCCGCCTAAAAAGTGTGAAAGTTGACTGTTATGGATTCAGACTATATTCGTAATGTAGCCATAATTGCACACGTTGACCACGGCAAGACGACGCTGGTGGACCAGCTTTTGTACCAGTCGGGGATGTTTCGCGACGCCGAGCTTGACAAGCTGGCGGGCGGTGAGCACGGGCTAATTATGGATTCCAACCCCTTGGAGCGGGAACGAGGCATAACAATCCTGAGCAAAAACTGCGCCATCTACTATACGGATTTGAAGGGCGACAAATACAAAATCAACATAATCGACACACCAGGCCATGCCGACTTCGGCGGTGAGGTCGAACGCGTCCTGAAAATGGCCGACGGTGTGCTGCTTCTGGTCGATGCATTCGAAGGGCCTATGCCGCAAACAAGATTTGTATTGAACAAGGCGCTCGAGCAGAAGCTAAGACCTATAGTCGTAATCAACAAGGTGGACCGCGAGAACAGCAGGCCCGATGATGTTGTCAACGAGGTTTTCGATTTGCTTGTCCAGCTCGGCGCAAAAGATGAGGCGCTCGATTTTCCTCTTGTTTACGCATCGGCGAAGGAGGGCTGGGCCACCACCGATCTCAGCAAAAAAACCGATAATGTGCGGGTGATTTTCGAGACAATCGTGAACAACGTCCCACCGCCCAGGGTTACAGACAATGCCCCGTTGCAAATGTTGGTGACGAATCAGGAATATTCCGATTACGTCGGGAGGATAGCAATAGGCAGGATCGTCGCCGGACGGATTACCGAGGGTCAGCCGGTTACCGTAATTGACAAGCAGGGCCTGCATACACGCCAGAAGGTCATGCAGATTTATCAGTTTCACGGCCTGAGCCGAAAGCAGGTCGCAAGCGCCCAGGCAGGTGATATATGTGCCATTTCAGGCCTCGACCCCGTTGATATCGGTGACACGATTGCCTCTGCGGATAATCCTTCCCAGCTTCCGCCTATCCATATTGACGAGCCGACCATGACAATGACCTTCCGCGTGAACGACGGCCCATTCGCCGGAAGAGACGGAAAATACGTCACCAGCAGGCACATCGGAGAACGCCTTGAAAAAGAGCTTCAGCACAATGTCGCCCTGAAAGTCGAGCAGGGCCGGACAACTGAAGAGTTCGATGTCTCGGGCAGAGGGCTGATGCACCTTGGAATACTGCTGGAAAATATGCGCCGAGAGGGATATGAGCTCTGTGTGGGCAAGCCCGGTGTGATTCTCAAGATACACGAAGGCATACGTCACGAGCCTATCGAATTGCTCGCCGTGGATTGCCCCGTCGATTGTCAAAATTCCGTCATGAGTCTGCTTGGCGACAGACGCAGCGAAATGTTCAAACTCGACGCCAAGAGTGGGGCAAGCGGCTTTATTCATATAGAATTTATGATACCGTCTCGAGGCCTGTTCGGCCTGCACACCAAAATGCTAAACGCCACACGGGGCAGAGCCGTCCTGTACCATACGTTCGAGCGATATGAGCCGATGCGGGGAACAATGCCGCAGCGAAAAACCGGCGTTATGGTCGCTACCGTCACCGGCCTGGTAACTGCTTATGCACTCGATGCTTTGTACAACCGGGGCATTTTCTTCGTCGAGCCGGGCGAAAAAGTCTATGAAGGACAGGTCGTCGGCGAGCACTGCAAGGATAAAGACATATCGGTAAACGTCGCAAGAGCCAAGCAGCTTACGAACGTTCGCGCCGCAGGCAAAGACGACGCCGCCAAAGTAAGACCCGCCAGGAAAATGAGTCTCGAAGCCGCAATGGAGTACATTCAGGACGACGAGCTGGTTGAGGTTTGTCCCCACTCGATTCGTATCCGCAAACGCCTCCTGAAAGAAGGCGACCGCCGCCGAAACGCCCGCCGTTCAGGCCGTAACTCCCCGGCGACGCAGGCACACATACATAGATAATATGAAGGTCATCCCTTCAACGGTTATGATTTGTGAAAACCACAATCCGCAAATCTGACCAGATTGAAAGCAATGACCCATACCAAAACTACAAAACAAACACCAAATCGCTCAACAACGCCCCTGCAATCGATACATTTCGCCCCGGTCTTTGGCCGGAGGCACAAACGCAAATATCTCTGTCCAAAAATTGACTATTCCCGCCGGTAACCTTCAGCCCCTTCCTACAAATCCTGCAGGTCCGATGCTTCCTCTTTTCCCCCTGCTTCCAGAGAAAGTACTATTTTCAGCGGCAAGTGACGCTGTAGTATTAAACAAGATTTTTTATAAATCCGACCAGCTCACCCAGCCCGTCGAGCGTCAAAAACAGGACCGAAAGAACGGCAATAATCCACATCGCCGGTTTGATTTCCCGCCCTTTTCCGCAGATAAGTTTTACGAGCGTAAACGAGATAAAACCGAACGCCAGGCCGGTGCTTATGCTGTAGCTCAGCGCAATCATCACCATAATAATAAATGCCGGGAACGCCTGCTCCATATTTGAAAAATCTATCGCTTTGACTTCCTTCATCATAAAAAGCCCGACCATAATCAGCGCCGGCGCCGTTGCATAGGCGGGCACAATACCCACGACGGGCACGAACAGCAGCGTCAGCAAAAACAGGGCGCCTGTCACAATCGAAGTCAGCCCGGTTCGACCGCCCTGCTCTATTCCCGCCGCCGATTCGATGTATGAGGTGGTCGTTGACGTTCCGAACAGGGCGCCTAACATAGTCGCTATTGCGTCGATGCCGAGCAGCCGGTCGAGACCTTTGATGTTACCTTTCTCATCGACCATATTCGCCTGGTGACAGCAGGCCACGAGCGTGCCGATACTGTCGAACATATCCATAAACATCAAGCTGAATATGCCGGCGAACAAGCTCCACTTCAAGGCCCCGATGATATCAAGGTGAAAAACGAGCGGTTTTATATTTATATGAAATGAAATCCACTCCGCCGGCCTCTGCACGTAGCCGAAGGCCGCCGCCGTCGCCGTGGAAACCAGTATCCCGATAAGCAGCGAGCCCTTAATCTTTTTCATTTCGAGAAAAAGCATCACCAGCAGGCCGAGAAGACCTATCAAGACCG